>NZ_JBSGZP010000007.1:0-34458 GCF_053611065.1 Streptomyces sp. NPDC054840 | reverse complement strand
ATCGGCTTCGTCCTGTCCGGCTCGGTCCACGAGCCGATCCCCGGTCTGACCATCTCCAACGGTCTGCGCCCGGGCCTCGCGGGCTTCGCGAAGTCCCTCTCGCTGGAGCTCGGCCCGCGCGGCATCCGGGTCGTCGGCCTGCTGCCGGCCCGCATCGACACCGACCGGGTGCGCGAGCTCGACGCGCTGTCCGGTGACGCCGCCGCCGCGCGGGCGGGGAACGAGTCCCGCATCCCGCTGCGCCGCTACGGCGCCCCGGAGGAGTTCGGCCGCACGGCGGCCTTCCTGCTCTCCCCGGCGGCGTCGTACCTGACGGGCGTCATGCTCCCCGTCGACGGCGGCTCCCGGCACGGCTTCTGACCCACCGTGTCTGTCCCGCACGTCGTCCGGACGATCTGAGGTCGTGTCCGCGCGGTCCCACCTGCCGCGACGCCTGGCACCGCACCTCGCCGCGTTGTCGGGCGCGCCCGGGTACGTCCGGTACGCGGGCGCCCCTCCGCCGTGCGAGGCACGCCACCGGACCCGCCGCGGGGCCCGCCCTTCGGGCAGCCGGCGCTCCTTCGTGGACACGACCTCACAGGGCAGTACACCTAGGCCGTCTCTTCCGGATCTTGCCGGGCCCGGCCCGCCCGGCACGGCCCCTCGCCGCGTTGTCGGGACACCCGAGTACGTCCGGTACACGGGAGCCCCTCCGCCTTGCGAGGCACCGCACCGGACGACCCGGGCTCACCCGCCAAGATCCGGAAGAGACGGCCTAGCTGTCGAAGCCGAGGCCGAAGCGGTCCAGCGTCTTGAGCCACAGGTTCCGGTGTCCGCCGCGGGCGTCCGCGCGGGCCAGCGACCACTTGGTGAGCGCGATCCCGGTCCAGGCGAAGGGCTCGGGCGGGAACGGCATCGGCTTGGACCTCACCATCTCCAGCCGCGTGCGCTCGGTGGAGAGCCCGTCCAGCAGGTCCAGCATCACGTCCGCCCCGAACCGGGTGGCCCCCACGCCGAGGCCGGTGTAGCCGGCCGCGTAGGCCGCCTTCCCCGCGTGCGCGGTGCCGAAGAAGGCGGAGAAGCGCGAGCAGGTGTCGATCGCGCCGCCCCAGGCGTGGCTGAACTTCAGCCCCTCCAGCTGTGGGAAAGCGGTGAAGAAGTGCTCCGCGAGCTTGAGGTAGGTCTCGGGGCGGTGGTCGTACTCGGAGTCGAGCTTCCCCCGGTAGGGGTAGATCGCGTCGTAGCCGCCCCACAGGATCCGGTGGTCGCGGGTGATCCGGAAGTAGTGGAACTGGTTGGCGCTGTCGCCGAGTCCCTGCCGCCGCTTCCAGCCGATCGCGGCCAGCTGGGCCTCGTCGAGCGGCTCGCTCATCAGCGCGTAGTCGTAGACGGGGACGGTGAACGGGCGGACCCGGCGGACCAGCGAGGGGAAGATGTTCGTGCCGAGGGCGACCCGGCGCGCGAGGATCGTTCCGTAGGGGGTCGTCACGGTCATCCCGGAACCGGCCGAAGCCAGTTTCAGGCCGCGGGTGTTCTCGTAGATCCGCACCCCGAGCTCCAGGCAGGCCCGCTTGAGGCCCCAGGCCAGCTTCGCCGGGTTGAGCATGGCCACGCCGTCCCGGTCCCAGAGGCCCGCGAGGAAGGTCGGGGAGTCGACCTCGGCGCGCACCGCCTCGCCGTCCAGCCACTCGGAGCCGTCGGCGAGGCCGAGGCGCAGCGCCTCCTCGTGCAGTTCGCGCAGTTCCTCGACCTGGTGCGGTTCGGTGGCGACGTCGATCTCGCCGGTCCGCTCGAAGTCGCAGTCGATGCCGTAGCGGGCGACGGCCTCCTCGATGGCGTCGAGGTTGCGGGCGCCCATCTCTTCCAGCGCGGCCAGCTCGCCGGGCCAGCGGGCCATTCCGTTGCGGAGGCCGTGGGTGAGGGAGGCGGCGCAGAATCCGCCGTTGCGGCCGGAGGCGGCCCAGCCCGCCTCCTTGCTCTCGATCAGTACGACGTCCCGCCCCGGGTCGCGCTCCTTGGCGATCAGCGCGGTCCACAGTCCGCTGTAACCGCCGCCGACGACCAGCAAGTCGCAGCGCTCGTCGGAGGTCAGCGCCGGCTCGGGGGCCGGCTTGCCGGGGTCGTCCAGCCAGTACGAGACCGGCTTCGCTTCGGAAAGGGATTTCGCAACACTACGCATGGCGACTGGGGCCATGTCTTCCAACTCCCTACGGAACTGATGACGTGCCGTGCTTTCCCGAATTACTTCGGTTGTGCCTTCTTGCGGCGGTTGCCGACCATCTGGCCGGCCAGGACCACCAGCACCGCGATGACGAACATCGCTGTACCGATGACGTTGATCTGCACGGGCGTACCGCGCTGGGCCGATCCCCACACGAACATGGGGAAGGTGACGGTGTTGCCCGAGTTGAAGTTGGTGATGATGAAGTCGTCGAAGGAGAGCGCGAAGGAGAGCAGCGCGCCCGCCGCGATACCGGGTGCCGCGATCGGCAGGGTGACCCGTACGAAGGTCTGCACCGGGCCGGCGTAGAGGTCGCGGGCGGCTTCCTCCAGCCGCGGGTCCATGGACAGGACACGCGCCTTGACGGCGGCGACGACGAAGCTGAGGCAGAACATGATGTGGGCGATCAGGATCGTCCAGAAGCCCAGCTGGATGCCCATGTTGAGGAAGAGCGCGAGCAGCGAGGCCGCCATCACGATCTCGGGCATGGCCATGGGCAGGAAGATCAGCGAGTTGACCGCGCCGCGCGCCCGGAAGCGGTAGCGCACGAGCGCGAAGGCGATCGCGGTGCCCAGCGCGGTCGCGACGAGGGTGGACCACAGGGCGATCTGGAGCGAGAGCGACAGCGACCCGCACATGTCGGCGACCCCGCAGGGGTCCTTCCACGCGTCGAGGGAGAACTCCTGCCAGGCGTAGTTGAACCGCCCGGTCGGGTTGTTGAAGGAGAAGACGGTGACGACGACGTTGGGCAGGATCATGTACGCGAGCGTGCCGAGGCCCGCGATGACGACCATGTTGCGCCGGAGCCAGGTGAGGGGATTGCGCATCAGACCAGGTCCTCCGTCCCCGCTCGGCGGATGTAGATGGTGACCATGATCAGCACGATCGCCATGAGAATGAAGGACAGCGCGGCCGCCGTCGGGTAGTCGAGGATCCGCAGGTACTGCGACTGGATGACGTTGCCGATCATCCGGGTGTCCGTGGACCCGAGCAGTTCGGCGTTCACGTAGTCGCCGCTCGCCGGGATGAAGGTGAGCAGGGTCCCGGAGACCACGCCCGGCATGGACAGCGGGAAGGTCACCTTGCGGAAGACCGTGGCGGGGCGGGCGTACAGGTCCCCGGCCGCCTCGTGGAGGCGGGTGTCGATGCGCTCCAGCGAGGAGTACAGCGGCAGGATCATGAAGGGGAGGAAGTTGTAGGTCAGACCGCAGACCACCGCGAGCGGCGTGGCCAGTACCCGGTTCCCCTCGGTCATGCCGAGCCAGCTGGTGACGTCGAGGAAGCCGATGCTGTTGAGGACGGCGACCACCGGGCCGCCGTCGGCCAGGATCGTCTTCCAGGCCAGAGTGCGGATCAGGAAGCTGGTGAAGAACGGGGCGATGACCAGGACCAGCAGCAGGTTGCGCCAGCGGCCCGCCTTGAAGGCGATCAGGTAGGCCAGCGGGTACCCGAGCAGCAGGCACAGCGCGGTCGCGGTGCCGGCGTAGAGCAGGGAGCGCAGGAACTGCGGGTAGTACTCGGTGAAGGCGTCCCAGTAGGTCCCGAAGTGCCAGGTGACCTGGAAGCCCTCTTCGAGGGAGCCGGTCTGCACCGAGGTGGAGGCCTGGTAGACCATCGGCAGCACGAAGAACACCAGCAGCCACAGGATGCCGGGGAGCAGCAGCCAGTACGGGATCAGCCGCTTGCGCAGGGACGCCTTGTGCGCCGGGGGTTCGGTGGCGGCGGGCGTCCGGGGCGGCGCCGCGGTGGTCGTCATGCGCTCTCCTCCACCGTCTCGACACCGGCGTCGATGTCCTGGGAGGCGTCCAGGCCGAAGGTGTGCTCCGGGTTCCAGTGCAGGATCACCTCGGCGCCCGGCACCAGGCGGGAGTCCCGCTCGATGTTCTGGGCGTACACCTCCAGCTCGGGACAGACCTGGCTGTCGACGACGTACTGGGTGGAGACGCCGATGAAGGAGGAATCGGCTATCCGGCCGGTGATCCTGTTCCGGCCCGCCCCGATGGTGTGCTCCTCATCGGCGTGGACCAGGGAGATCTTCTCCGGGCGTACCCCGACCAGCAGCTTCCCGCCCGCACGGGGGGAGGTGGCGCAGCGGGCCGCGGGCAGCCGGAGCTTCGTACCGGAGGCGGAGACGACGACCTCGGAGCCGGCCGAGTCCACCGAGGCCTCGATCAGATTCGAGGTGCCGAGGAAGTTGGCGACGAAGGTGGTGCCCGGGTTCTCGTACAGCTCGGCGGGGGCACCCAGCTGCTCGACGCGGCCGCCGTTCATCACCGCGACCGTGTCGGCCATGGTCATGGCCTCCTCCTGATCGTGCGTGACGTGCACGAAGGTGATGCCCACCTCGGTCTGGATCCGCTTCAGCTCCAGCTGCATCTGACGGCGCAGCTTGAGGTCGAGCGCGCCGAGCGGCTCGTCGAGGAGCAGCACCTGCGGGTGGTTGATCAGCGCGCGGGCGACGGCCACGCGCTGCTGCTGGCCACCGGAGAGCTGGTGCGGCTTGCGCTGGGCGAACTGGCCGAGCTGGACCAGCTCCAGCATGTCGTCGACCTGCTTATTGACCGACTTCACGCCGCGGCGGCGCAGCCCGAAGGCGACGTTCTCGAAGATGTTCAGGTGCGGGAAGAGCGCATAGCTCTGGAAGACCGTGTTGACCGGTCGCTTGTACGGCTGCAGGTCGGTGACCTCCCGGTCGCCGAGGTGCACCGTGCCGGTGGAGGGCTCCTCCAGGCCGGCGATCATGCGCAGGGTGGTGGTCTTCCCGCAGCCCGAGGCGCCGAGCAGGGCGAAGAAGGAGCCCTGGGGGATGGTGAGATCCAGCGGGTGCACGGCGGTGAAGGTGCCGTAGTGCTTGCTGATCCCGGAGAGGCGGACGTCGCCGCCCGCGGTCTTGTCAGTCATGGATGGTCCCGGGGTTGGGTGGGGCAAGGGGTCGAAGGCTCGGCGGGGCCGGCCGGGCCGCGCCGCCGCCGAACAGGTCCGGCGATCGCCACCGCGGTCCGGCGGGCCCGCCGCAAGGCGTGCGTCAGGCGCCGATGAGCTTGGCGAACTTCTCCTCGTACGCCGTCTCTTCCTCGCTGGTGAGGGAGCGGAAGGCGTGGGCCTTGGCGGCCATCGCCTTGTCCGGGACGATCAGGGGGTTGTCCGCGAGCGCGGGATCGATCTTGGCCAGTTCGTCCTTGACGCCCTCGACCGGGCAGACGTAGCTGATGTACGCGGCCAGCTGGGCTGCGATCTCGGGCTCGTAGTAGAAGTCGATGAGCTTCTCCGCGTTGGCCTTGTGCCGGGCCTTGGCGGGGACCAGCAGGTTGTCGCTGGAGGTGATGTATCCGGGGGCGGGGATGGCGTACTTGATGTCCGGGTTGCCGGCCTGGAGCTGGATGATGTCCCCGGCCCAGGCGAGGCAGGCGGCGAGGTCGCCCTTGTCCAGGTCTGACGTGTAGTCGTTGCCGGTGAAGCGGCGTATCTGGTTCTTGTCCACGCCCTTCTGGAGCCGGCCGATGGCCTCGTCGAAGTCCGCGCTGGTGAAGGTCGCCGGGTCCTTGCCCTGGTCGAGCAGGGTCATGCCGACGCTGTCGCGCATCTCGGTGAGGAAGCCGACGCGGCCCTTGAGGGAGGGGTCGTCGAGCAGCTGGGTGACGGAGTCGACCTTCTTGCCGCCGGTCGCCTTCTCGTTGTAGGCGATGACGGTGTCGATGCCGGTCCAGGGGTAGCTGTAGGACCGGCCCGGGTCCCAGTCGGGGGTGCGGAACTGTGGGATGAGGTTGGCGTAGGCGTGCGGGAGGTGCGCCGGGTCCAGCTTCTGCGCCCAGCCGAGGCGGATGATGCGGGCGGCGAGCCAGTCGGTGACGACGATCAGATCGCGGCCCGTGTCCTGGCCGGCGGCGAGCTGGGGGCGCACCTTGCCGAAGAACTCGACGTTGTCGTTGATGTCCTCGGTGTACTTGACCTTGATGCCGGTCCGCTTGGTGAACTCCTCCAGCGTGGGACGGCTCTTCTCGTCCTCGCTGGTGTCCATGTACTCGGTCCAGTTGGAGAAGTTGATCTCCTTCTCCTGGGCCGAGTGGTCGTCGGAGGCCACTGCCGCATCGCCCTCACGTTTGGCGGGCGGGATCCCGCACGCGGTGAGGGCGGACAGCCCTCCGAGGGTGAGCGCTCCCACTCCGGAGGCGCGCAGCAGCGAGCGGCGGGTGAGGGCGCCGCGCCCGCTGTCAATGCTGCGCCGCATCGCGGCGAGTTGCGCCGCCGAGAGGCGGTCGGGCTCGAACTGCTTCATGCGCTGTGCCCTTTCGGGAGGTGTACCGCTGGTCAGGCGGTGGGCCCATGCGGCGATGAGCCGCGGATGGTTACGGACGGTCCCCGAAGATGGTGCGGTGCCAGTCCTTCTCGGCCACCGCGGTGTTGTCGTACATCACGTGCTTGACCTGCGTGTACTCCTCGAAGGAGTAGGCCGACATGTCCTTTCCGAAGCCGCTGGCCTTGTAGCCGCCGTGGGGCATCTCGCTGATGATCGGAATGTGGTCGTTGACCCAGACGCAGCCCGCCTTGATCTCGCGGGTGGCCCGGTTCGCCCGGTAGAGGTCACGGCTCCAGGCGGAGGCCGCGAGTCCGTACGGGGTGTCGTTGGCCAGCGCGATGCCCTCGTCGTCGGTGTCGAAGGGCAGGACGACGAGGACCGGGCCGAAGATCTCGCACTGGACCACCTCGCTGTCCTGGGCGGCCCCGGCGATGAGGGTGGGCCGGTAGTAGGCGCCCTCGGCCAGGTCCCCCGCCGGGATCTCACCGCCGGTGACGACGGTGGCGTAGGCGCGGGCGCGGTCGACGAAGGCGGCGACCCGGTCGCGCTGGGCGTGCGAGACCAGCGGTCCGAGGTCGGTGGTGGGCGCGAAGGGGTCGCCGAGGCGGACGCTCTCCATCAGCTCGGCCACCCGGGAGACGAAGGCGTCGTGCAGGGGGCGCTGGACGTAGGCGCGGGTGGCGGCCGTGCAGTCCTGGCCGGTGTTGATGAGGGAGGCCGCGACGGCGCCGTGCGCGGCGGCCTCCAGGTCGGCGTCGTCGAAGACGAGGAAGGGGGCCTTGCCGCCGAGCTCCAGGTGCAGCCGCTTGACGGTGGCGGTGGCGATCTCGGCGACCCGCTTGCCGACGGCGGTGGAGCCGGTGAAGGAGGTCATCACCACGTCGGGGTGGCCCACCAGGTGCTCTCCGGCCTCGCGGCCGGCACCGGTGACGATGTTGATCACACCGTCGGGCAGGCCCGCGTCCTTGGCCGCCTGCGCGAACATCAGAGAGGTCAGCGGGGTCAGCTCGGCGGGCTTGAGGACGATGGTGTTGCCCGCGGCGATCGCCGGGAGGACCTTCCAGGCGGCCATCTGGAGCGGATAGTTCCAGGGCGCGATCGAGCCGACGACCCCGATGGCCTCGCGGCGTACGTACGAGGTGTGGTCGCCGGAGTACTCGGCGGCCGCCTGCCCCTGGAGGTGCCGGGCCGCGCCCGCGAAGAAGGCGGTGTTGTCGATGGTCCCCGGTACGTCGAACTCCGTGGACAGCTTGATCGGCTTGCCGCACTGGAGGGACTCGGCGTACGCGAAGTCCTCGGCCTGCTCGGCCAGTACGGCGGCCAGCCGGTGCAGGGCGTCCGAACGCTCGCCGGGAGTGGCGCCGGACCAGCCCGGGAAGGCCCTCCTGGCGGCGGCGACGGCTTCGTCGACGTCCGCGGTGCTCGCGAGCTCGTAGGTCAGGACCTCGTCGCCGGTCGCCGGATCGATCACGGTGTGTGACTGTCCGGAGGTGCCGGGCCTCAGCTGCCCGTCGATGTACTGCGCGCCGCCTGCGAAGCGGTCCTTGACCTGGAAGCGGTTGCCCATGACGCTCTCACGCTCTCCGTAGCTACAGTTCGAGCTACAGCTCGAATTGAGTGCCGATCCTGGCAGAGGTGATGCCCTCGGCCAAGTGATTCCGTTGTTTCCTTTTGATTACGCGACGGAATCGGTCGACCATGTGTCGAAGCGCACCGGAAATCCCGTACGAAGTGTCAGTGGCGGCTGCCAGACTCGCGTGCATGGAGACGATGGACGAACTGATCAAGCAGGTCAGCCGTGGTGAGCGGGTGAAGTACCTGCCGTTCTGGGGCCACCGCCCGCAGCCGGACGGCCGGCTCGGCCCCAGCTGCCTGAGCCAGTGGTGGCCTGCTTCTTTCACTGTCGGTGACGTCCGATATGCGACCGCGGAGCACTGGATGATGGCCGGCAAGGCCCGGCTCTTCGGCGATGCCGAGGCGGAGCGGGCCGCGGTGGAGGCGAAGAGCCCGGCGGCCGCGAAGAAGGTCGGGCGCCTCGTGCGCGGCTTCGACGACGCGATATGGGAGCGGGAGCGCTTCGCCCTGGTGGTGGAGGGCAGCGTGCACAAGTTCGGCTCGGACCCGGCGCTGGCCGGGTATCTGCTGGGCACCGGGAAGCGGGTGCTGGTGGAGGCGAGCCCGCTGGACCGGATCTGGGGCATCGGGCTGGCGGCCGACGACGAGCGCGCGCTGGACCCGGCGCGCTGGCGCGGGCTGAACCTGCTGGGCTTCGCGCTGATGGAGGCGCGGGAGCGGCTTCTGCAGGACCGGGCGTGACGGAGCGGCGCCGGGTCGCCGCCGTGATCATCCGCGACGGTTGCGTCCTGATGGTGCGCGAGCGGGGCCTGGGTGCCACGGGCCGGCATGACGGGCCGGAGTACTGGACCCTGCCGGGCGGCGGTCTGGAAGAGGGCGAAGAGCCCGAGGACGCGGTCCGGCGGGAGGTCGCCGAGGAGACGGGCCTGCGCACCCTGGGCGCGCGGTACGCGTACGAAGCGCCCTACCCCTCGGGCCGGACCTCGTGCTTCCGCGTGGAGGTCGAGTCCGGGGAGCCGGTCCTCGGCGTCGACGCGGACCTCACGTGCGACTGCCCGCGGATGGTCGGACTCGTGTGGGTCCCGCTGTCGCGCGCGGTCGACGGCGACGAGGTCATGGTGCCCACCCTGCTCTCGGCGGCGCGGGTCTGACGTACATGCGTGGCGGCACCTGCTTCGACTCATGATCGGGCGGCGGGTTCTAGTCCCGTCACCGGCTTCGGGCCGGTGTAGCTCAGCCGGCAGAGCACCTAGTGGTTTCGCCGACTTCGACCTCGCCCGGTGCGCAGGCGACGGCTACTTCCGGATCGACGGGTCGCGGGTTCGTATCCCGCCCGGCCTCGGCCGGTAGCTCAGCTCGGCGGTCACATGGCTCGTTTCAACCTGCGCGCGACCAAGTCCGTGCCCACCTCTCCGACTTCGCCGATCCGGACCGCCGGGCGGGCTCGTACCGCCCCGGGCGGTCCGGGCCACCGGCGCGATCCGCGCTCCGAACTGTTCCTGCTCGCCGTCGCCGACTCCGTGACGCGGCAGACGTTCCATGAGAGCGGCGAGCGCGCGACGACCGCTTCGAGACGCTCGTGCGCACCCCCGCCGTCGAGGATCCCGCCTGGACGGCCGGCCTGCTGGGCCGGCTCCGCGGGGCCGCCGACATGCGGACCGCCTCGCTCGTCGGCGCCGCCGCCGAGTACGTGAAGGCGCGGCTGGAGGCGGGCGTCACGGACGGGCCTTGAGGCGGCCCCCTCAAACCTTCTCGCGTACCTGGGAGTTGTCATAGGGGCTGTCGTAGGGCGAGTCGTCGTCCGACCCCCGCTCCATGAAGCCGGCGAATACGATCGCGAGCATCACGGCGCCCAGCACGATGCCGATCGCGCCCAGGATGATCCCGGCGAGCGCCATCCCGCCGTTGTCCGCCTCGCCGCGGCTCGCCTTGCCGCGGCCCAGGGCGCCGAAGACGACCGCCGCTATCCCGAGCGCTATCGCGAAGAAGCTCGTGATGCAGCCGACGACCGCGAGGATCCCGAGGACGAGCGCGGTGATGCCGAAGCCGTTGCTGCGCTGCGCCCCGTAGGGCGGATACGCACCCTGGCCGGGGTACCCCTGATATCCCGGATATCCGGGATACCCCGACAGGCCGGGCTGCGCGGGGTATCCCGCGTCGCCCGGGAACCCGTAGCCGGGCTGGGCCGGATACCCGTACGCCGCGGACGCGGGCGGCCCGGTCGTCGGCATCGGGGCCGGCGTCGGCGTCGGGGCGGAAGCCGGAGCCTGCGCGGACGGGGGGAACTGGTCGCCCGGCATCCCGGCGAGCGTCGGCTGGTCGTGCACGGACGGCGGGCCCGACACGCGCGGCGTGCCCTGGCCACCCTGCGACTTGCCCAGCTCGACCGCCGGCCGCTCCGGCGGCGCCCACGGGTCTCGCGGCTCGGGACTGCTGTCGGTCATACGGCGCCCCCCTCTCGTACAGCCATGCTAAGCGCTGCCACCGACAGTCACGGGCGTGCCTACGATGAATCCCGACCTGCCCGCACCCGCGTCCTCCCGGAGGCATCCCCCATGACCGACCTGCACCCCTTCATCGCGGGGCTGCCCAAGGCCGAACTCCACGTCCACCACGTCGGCTCGGCATCCCCGCGCATCGTGGCCGAGCTCGCCTCCCGGCACCCCGACTCGAAGGTCCCCACCGACCCCGAGGCCCTCGCCGACTACTTCACCTTCACCGACTTCGCGCACTTCATCGAGGTCTACCTGTCGGTGGTCGACCTGGTCCGCACCCCGGACGACGTGCGCACCCTCACCTTCGAAGTCGCCCGCGACATGGCCCGGCAGAACATCCGTTACGCCGAGCTGACCATCACCCCGTACTCCTCCACCCGCCGCGGCATCGACGAGAAGGCCTTCATGGAGGCCATCGAGGACGCCCGCCGGGCGGCCGAGACCGAACTCGGCGTCATCCTGCGCTGGTGCTTCGACATCCCCGGCGAGGCCGGCCTGGAGGCCGCCGCCGAGACCGCCCGGCTCGCCGTCGACCTGCACCCCGAGGGCCTGGTCTCCTTCGGCCTCGGCGGCCCCGAGATCGGCGTCCCGCGCCCGCAGTTCAAGCCGTACTTCGACGCCGCCCGCGCCGCCGGTCTGCGCAGCGTCCCGCACGCCGGCGAGACCACCGGCCCGGAGACGATCTGGGACGCCATCCGCGAGCTCGGCGCCGAACGCATCGGCCACGGCACCAGCGCCACCCAGGACCCGGAGCTGCTCGCGTACCTCGCCGAGCACCGGATCGCGCTGGAGGTCTGCCCGACCTCCAACATCGCCACCCGCGCGGTGACCGACCTCGACCTGCACCCCGTCAAGGAGATGGTCGCGGCGGGCGTGCTCGTCACCATCAACAGCGACGACCCGCCGATGTTCGGCTCCGACCTCAACAACGAGTACGCGGTGGCAGCCCGCCTCCTCGACCTCGACGAGAGCGGGCTCGCGCAGCTCGCCAAGAACGCCGTCGAGGCCTCCTTCCTGGACCCGGCCGGCAAGGCGAAGCTGAACGCGGAGATCGACACGTACACCGCCGAATGGCTCGCGCGCTGACACCTCCCCGGCAACTGCGCACCTGAGAATGGGGACATGAGCTCTCTGACTGCCGTCGGCCACCGCGGCGATCCCTACCGTGTCCGTGAGAACACCCTGGCCTCGATCCGGTCCGCCTTCGCGCGCGGGGCGGACGCCGTCGAGATCGACGTACGGCTGACCCGGGACGGAGTGCCGGTCCTGCTCCACGACGAGACGCTCCAGCGGCTGTGGGGCCACGACGTACGCCTCGACGACGTCACGGCCCCACAGCTGCAGGCGCTGACACTGGGTGGAGTCCCCACCCTGCGCGACGCCCTGACGACCGCCGGGGCGGGCCGGCTGATGCTCGACCTCCCCGCCGCGACACCCGAAGCGGTACGCATCGTCGTGGGCGAGGTCCGCGAGTGCGGGGCGCGCGAACGCACCTACTACTGCGCGGGGCCGAACACGATGCTGGCGGTCCGCGCCGCCGACCCGGCCGCGGAGATCGCGCTGACCTGGACCTCGCTCTCGCCGCCGCGGCGGTCGCTGATCGACGCCATGGCGCCACGCTGGCTCAACTACCGCTTCGGGCTGGTGAGCCGGGAGCTGGTGGACGCGCTCCACCGGGACGGTCTGCTGGTGGCCGCCTGGACCGCCGACACCAAGCGGACGATGAAGGGCCTCGTCACGGCGGGGGTCGACTCGATCACCACGAACCGGCTGGACACGCTGGCGGCCGTACGGGCCGGCCTCGGGTGGTGATACGGGCCCTCCGGGAGGGGATCCGCGGCGCCGATCCGCGGTGGCAGGACCTGGGCCTGACCCTGCTCGTGCAGCCGTCACCGTGACGGTCACGGACGACGGCCGGGGGCCCGCCGGCGCCTCGGGCGGGCACGGGCTGATCGGCATCCGCGAGCGGGCGGCGGCCCACGGCGGAACTGCCGAGTGCGGCCCGGGCCCGGACGGGGTCGGGTACGCGGTGCGGGTGTCCATGCAACCTCGCCGCTCGGGATGGGGAATTGACGATCCGTGTGGTGGTGGCCGATGACCAGGAGCTGGTGCGCAGCGGCTTCGCCATGATCCTGGACGTCCAGGAGGACATCGAGGTCGTGGCGGAGGTGGGGGACGGCGCGGCGGCGGCGGAGGCGGTGGCCCGGCTCGCTCCGGATGTGGCGCTGCTGGACGTAGGCATCAGGCCGGCATCGCTTCGAGGCGCTTGATCATGCGGCGGAGCACCAGCAGGGGGATCACCCCGAAGACGCCGAACGACATGTCGATGACACTCCACCAGAAGGGGATTCCCCGGATCGGGCCGCATATCAGGGCCAGCGGTATCACTCCGGCGCAGGCGATCATGCCGGCCTCGACGATCCAGATGTTGCGGACCGGGTCGCGGTGGACCCCGTAGAAGAAGACGGCGATGACGAGGTGGGCGAAGGCGAGCCAGTCGGTTCCGTAGAGGAGGAAGGGGTGGTCGGCGTCGGCCCGCTCCAGTCCGTCGCCCACCCGTCGCAGCCACTCGTGGTCGATCAGGGCATTGGCCCAGCGGAGCTCGCTGACCAGGGGGAAGGCCGTCAGGCCGCTGAGCACCAGGCAGATCAGGAACAGGGTCAACCAGGCACGGATCCGCCGCTGAAGGGCGCTTCTCTCGCTCATGAAAGGAAGCCTACGCCCATTTCTGAACACGTTCAGCCAAATTGCTGAACGCGTTCAATCTCGGGCCGAGCCGGTCAGAGTCCGACGATCGCGTTCCAGCGCTTGGCGAGGGACCGGCGCTCGGCCGAGGAGATGCCCCGGGCCACGACCAGCCGCTTGCGCATGTCGTCGTCCGGGAAGATCAGCGGGTTCTCGGCGAGTTCGGCGGTCTCCTGGTCGTCGGAGGCGGCCAGGACCTCCCGGGCGGCCGGGACGGGGCAGACGTAGTTGACCGAGGCGGCGAGGGAAGCGGCCACCTCGGGGGCGTAGTAGTGGTCGATGAGGGCTTCGGCATTGGCTTTGTGGGTGCCCAGCCCAGGTGGACGAAGCGGGCGGCCATCCAGTCGCTGACCACGATCAGGTCGTGGCCGGTCTCCTGCCGGTTCATCAGGGCGGGACTCACCTTGCCGAAGAACTCGTCGTTGTCGTTGATCTCCTCGGTGCACCGGACCTCGATACCGGTCTGCTCCGCGAAGGCCTCCAGCGTCGGGCGGCGCTCCTCGTCCTCCTCGTCGGTGTCGATGTAGAACGGCCAGTTGGAGAAGGCGACGCTGCGGTCCCGCTCGGAACGGTCCGGACCCTCGCGCCCTTCCTCGGGAACCTAGGCGGCGGGCACGCCGCAGCCGGCGAGGGCCGCCGCCAGGCCCGCGGCACCGAGGCCGTACAGCGCAGAACGGCGGGAGAAGGCGAGTTCAGGCTTGGGCACAGCCTCGGGGAACGCCGGGGGGCGGGCAATAGACATGTTGTCTACTGCCCGCCCCGTCAACGCTGTGCTGTATCGATGCGTCGATCAGCCGTCGAGCGAGGTCATCACGTGCTTGATGCGCGTGTAGTCCTCGAAGCCGTAGGCGGAGAGGTCCTTGCCGTAGCCGGACTTCTTGAAGCCACCGTGCGGCATCTCGGCGACGAGCGGAATGTGGGTGTTGATCCACACGCAGCCGAAGTCGAGGTTCTTGGACATCCGCATCGCGCGGCCGTGGTCCTTGGTCCACACGGAGGAGGCGAGGGCGAACTCGACGCCGTTCGCGTACTCCAGGGCCTGACCCTCGTTCGTGAAGGACTGGACGGTGATGACGGGGCCGAAGACCTCGTTCTGGATGATCTCGTCGTCCTGCTTGAGGCCGGAGACCACGGTCGGGGCGTAGAAGTAGCCCTTCTCGCCGACCTGGTGGCCACCCGCCTCGACCTTGGCGTGGGCGGGAAGGCGCTCGATGAAGCCCGCGACCTGCTTGAGCTGGTTCGGGTTGTTCAGCGGGCCGTACAGCACGTCCTCGTCGTCCGGCTGGCCGGTCTTCGTGTCCGCGGCGGCCTTGGCGAGTGCGGCCACGAACTCGTCGTGGATCGACTCGTGCACGAGCACGCGGGTGGCGGCGGTGCAGTCCTGGCCCGCGTTGAAGTAGCCGGCGACAGCGATGTCCTCGACGGCCTTGGCGATGTCGGCGTCCTCGAAGACCACGACCGGGGCCTTGCCGCCGAGCTCCAGGTGGACGCGCTTGACGTCCTTGGAGGCGCTCTCGGCGACCTGCATGCCCGCGCGCACCGAGCCGGTGATGGAGGCCATCGCCGGGGTGGAGTGCTCGACCATGGCCTTTCCGGTCTCGCGGTCACCGCAGATGACGTTGAAGACACCCTTGGGCAGCACCGAGTCGATGATCTCCGCCATCAGCACGGTGGAGGCCGGAGTGGTGTCCGAGGGCTTGAGCACGACGGTGTTGCCCGCCGCGATGGCCGGGGCGAACTTCCACACGGCCATCATCATCGGGTAGTTCCACGGCGCGACCTGGGCGCAGACGCCGACCGGCTCACGGCGGATGATCGAGGTCATCCCCTCCATGTACTCGCCGGCCGAGCGGCCCTCCAGAAGCCGTGCGGCACCCGCGAAGAAGCGGATCTGGTCCACCATCGGGGGCAGCTCCTCGCTGGCCGTGAGGGCCAGCGGCTTGCCGGTGTTCTCCGACTCGGCGGCGACGAGCTCGTCCGCGCGCGCCTCGAACGCGTCCGCGATCTTCAGCAGGGCCTTCTGACGCTCCGCGGGGGTGGTGTCGCGCCAGCCCGGGAAGGCGGCCGCGGCGGCGGCCATGGCGGCGTCCACATCGGCCTGGCCCGAGAGCGGGGCGGTGGCGTACACCTCGCCGGTGGCCGGGTTCACCACCTCGGTGGTCCGCCCGTCGGCGGCGTCCTTGAACTCCCCGCCGATGTAGTTGCGCAGACGACGCAGTTCGGTGGTCACTACAGCCACACTCCTGATCACATGTCCAATGGTTGAGACGATTACCAAGCCTAGCCTCTCGGCGGAGGCTTTCGACAGACCCAGCCGCCACCACCTACGAAATCAGTGAGATCCGAGTCCTCAAACAACGGATTTCATCGATTCAGTCTTGCGGAACAGACGACCCTCGTGCACAGTGAGGTCGTGGTCAGTCGAAGCGCAGATTCCAGGAACAGACAACCGTCCCCTTCGGTCGATGCTGTGTCCCTGGCGATCATCGAGCAACTGCAGGAGGACGGTCGCCGTCCCTATGCGTCGATCGGCAAGGCCGTAGGCCTCTCCGAGGCGGCCGTGCGCCAGCGGGTGCAGAAACTGCTCGACCAGGGAGTCATGCAGATCGTCGCCGTCACCGACCCGCTCACCGTGGGCCTGCGACGCCAGGCAATGGTCGGCATCAACGTCGAGGGCGACCTCGACCCGGTGGCCGACGCGCTGACCGCCATGGCCGAGTGCGAATACGTGGTCATGACCGCAGGGTCCTTCGACCTGATGGTGGAGATCGTCTGCGAGGACGACGACCACCTGCTCGAAACCATCAACAAGAAGATCCGCACGCTCCCCGGCGTGCGATCCACCGAAAGCTTCGTTTATCTGAAGCTGAAGAAGCAGACCTACATGTGGGGAACTCGATAGCCCGTGAGCCAGGACCTCTCCAAGACCGCGTACGACCACCTGTGGATGCACTTCACCCGCATGTCTTCGTACGAGAACTCCCCCGTCCCCACCATCGTGCGTGGTGAGGGCACCTATATCTGGGACGACAAGGGCAAGCGCTACCTCGACGGGCTCGCCGGCCTCTTCGTGGTCAACGCCGGTCACGGCCGCAAGGAACTGGCCGAGGTCGCCTACAAGCAGGCTCAGGAACTCGCCTTCTTCCCGATCTGGTCGTACGCGCACCCCAAGGCCGTCGAGCTCGCCGAGCGCCTCGCCCACTACGCCCCGGGCGACCTGAACAAGGTCTTCTTCACCACCGGTGGCGGCGAAGCCGTCGAGACCGCGTGGAAGCTCGCCAAGCAGTATTTCAAGCTCCAGGGCAAGCACACCAAGTACAAGGTCATCTCGCGTGCGGTCGCCTACCACGGCACCCCGCAGGGCGCCCTGTCGATCACCGGCCTGCCGGCCCTGAAGGCCCCCTTCGAGCCGCTGGTCCCCGGCGCGCACAAGGTGCCGAACACCAACATCTACCGCGCCCCCATCTACGGCGACGACCCCGAGGCCTACGGCCGCTGGTGCGCCGACCAGATCGAGCAGGAGATCCTCTTCGAGGGCGCCGACACCGTCGCCGCCGTCTTCCTGGAACCGGTGCAGAACGCCGGCGGCTGCTTCCCGCCGCCGCCCGGGTACTTCCAGCGGGTCCGCGAGATCTGCGACGAGTACGACGTCCTGCTCGTCTCCGACGAGACGATCTGCGCGTTCGGCCGTCTGGGCACGATGTTCGCCTGCGACAAGTTCGACTACGTGCCGGACATGATCACCTGCGCCAAGGGTATGACCTCGGGCTACTCCCCGATCGGCGCCTGCATCATCTCCGACCGCCTCGCGGAGCCCTTCTACAAGGGCGACAACACCTTCCTGCACGGCTACACCTTCGGCGGCCACCCGGTCTCCTCGGCGGTGGCCCTGGCCAACCTCGACATCTTCGACAAGGAGGGCCTCAACCAGCACGTGCTGGACCACGAGGACGCCTTCTTCTCGACCCTGAAGAAGCTGCACGACCTGCCCATCGTCGGCGACGTCCGCGGCAACGGCTTCTTCTACGGCATCGAGCTCGTCAAGGACAAGAACACCAAGGAGTCCTTCACGGACGAGGAGACCGAGCGCGTGCTCTACGGCTTCCTCTCCAAGGCGCTCTTCGAGAACGGCCTCTACTGCCGGGCCGACGACCGCGGTGACCCGGTCATCCAGCTCGCGCCGCCGCTGATCGCCGACCAGGGCACCTTCGACGAGATCGAAGGCATCCTGCGCTCGGTGCTCACCGAGGCGTGGACCAAGCTGTAACCGGGCCTCGGACCGCCCGGACTTCAGCAGTCCGAACCCGGCCCGGATCCTCCGTTCGAGTGAGAACGCGGGGGTCCGGGCCGTGTGCTGTCACCATCCAAGACGTTCATCTCTTTACATCTCAGTGCGGCGCCAGTGACTTGGACCGGCTCCGCTTCGTTCCCTCGGACGGAGGTGTAAGCCATGGTGGCTCCGCCGGACAATGCCCCGCCTGACAATGACGTCCTGTGGGCTCGGTCCCTTCACTACTCCCACGACGGCTCCCCCGCTCTCGTCGAGATCTCCGTCGGTGTCCGCCAGGGCGAGATCCTCGCGCTGACCGGTCCCCACGGCAGCGGCAAGACCACCCTGCTCCGCTGCCTGTCCGGGCAGCTGCCACCCCAGCAGGGAGAGATCTGGTTCAACAGCCTCCCCGTGCACACCATGGGCGCGCTCATCCGCGAACGGCTGCGCCGCGACCGGTTCGGCTGGATCGGCCCCGAGCCCCAGCTGCTGCCCGAGCTGAAGGTCTGGGAGAACGCCGCCCTGCCCCTGCTGCTCGCCGGGGCCTCCCACCGCAGCGCCCGCAAGGCCGCCTGCGAATGGCTGGACCGCCTCGACATCGCCGGCCTCGCCCGCAAGCGCCCCGGCGCCCTGAGCCGTGCCGAGTCCCAGCGGGTCGCGCTCGCACGGGCCCTGGCCAACGAGCCCGCGGTGATCTTCGCCGACGAGCCCACCGCTCCTCTGCACCGCCCCGAGCGGGCCCTGCTGCTCCGTACGCTGACCACCGCGGCCCGCTCCCACGACATCACCGTGCTGCTGGCCACCGACGACGAGGCCACCGCGGCCGTCGCGGACCGCCGGATCGCCCTGCTCGACGGCCGCCTCGCGGGTGCTGCCGCCTCCCCCGTCGCCGACACCCCGGAGGACCAGGCCGCGTGCTCGCTCTCCGCCTAGCCCGCGGTTCCCGTCCGCTCGTCCAGCTGCGGCGGCTCCTCGTCGCCGCGGCCTCGGCCGGAACCGGTTTCCTGCTCCTCTATGTACTCGCCGAGGCCGTGGCCCGGCCCGCCGGATCGTTCCCTCGCCTGCTGTGGGCCCTGATCCCGCTGGCCGTCACGGTCCACTTCGCCGTCGTCGTGGCCCGGGCCGACCCCGCGACCCAGCCCCGCGAGGGGCTCGACGCCGCCGGGCTGGGACCCGTCCGCCTCATGCTGGTCGCCGCCATCTCCACCGCCGTCGCCTGCGCCCTGGGCAGCGCCCTGGCCCTGGCCG
Organism: Streptomyces sp. NPDC054840; assembly: GCF_053611065.1. Taxonomy (NCBI): domain Bacteria; kingdom Bacillati; phylum Actinomycetota; class Actinomycetes; order Kitasatosporales; family Streptomycetaceae; genus Streptomyces; species Streptomyces sp. NPDC054840. The sequence goes on along the minus strand of NZ_JBSGZP010000007.1, from coordinate 15,628 downwards.
TCTTCCTCCACCTGCGCGGGGAACTGGCCGGGTTGCCGTTCGACGGGACGGGGGCCGCGCTGCTCCACGCGGACCAGCCGCTGCCGGTGGCCGCCGCCCTCACCCTGCTGGCCCTGATCCCACTGACCGCCGCGGCCGCCACCGCCCTCGCCCTTCGCCCGCACCCACCGCTGGCCCCCCAGACCGGACTGCCCTGGGGCATCGCGCTGACCGCCTGCGGGTTCGCGGCCTCGGCCTACGCGGGCCGGGGCGACACGGGGATGCTCATCGGCTGGTCGCTGACCGCGGTCGGGCTCGCCCTCGCCGGACCGGGGCTCGCGTACGCGTGCGGGAGCCTCGTCCAGGCCGTGCGCCCGGGAGCGCTGCGGCTGCTGGCCGGGCGGACCCTCCAGGAGGAGGCCCCCCGGATCGGCCCGCCCTTGGGAGTGCTCTGCTCGGTGGCCGCCGGCGCCCTGACCGCGTTCGCGCTGCGCGACCGGGGCGGGCTGCCCGTCCCGCTGGGCCCGCTGACCTGGCCGGCCGTCGCCCTGGTGGCCCTGTGCGCCGCCGCGACCCTTCTCACATCCGTGGTGGAGGTCCGCCGGAGCCGGGAGCCCGGCCGCAGGGCCCTGCTCGACCTGGGCGCACCCTCCAACGTCCTGCGCACCGCCGCGAGTCTGCGGGCCACCGCGCTCCTGGCCCTGTGCGTACCGCTCAGCTGGGGTGTGGCGCAGCTGACGTCGCTGGCACTGACCCGCTGACACGAGCAGCCCTTAGGGTGGGCCGAATGGTCAACCCGGACATCGAGATCGAGACGCTCGCCGAATTCGATCAGGTCGCGGCGCGCGGCTCGCTCAGCGGCTACCGGATCCAGTCGGTCAACCTGCTGGATCGGACCTTCGCGCTGCTCGCCGCCGACACCTCGATGGCCGTGTTCCTGGGTTGCGCGATGGAGCCCGACGCGGCGGCGAAGGTCCGCGCCGACGGCGCGCTGGTCTTCCCTCCCGTACCGGACCTGCCGTTCAACCCGTACCGGGGTCTGCTCTACACGCCGGAGGAGCTCTTCGCCGGGCTGCCCGACGGGTACGAGGCCACCTTGGACGCCGGGGCGTACTCCTGGTTCCAGGAGACGAAGTCCGACGGCGACGTCTTCTCCTCGATGCTCCGTTCCGTCCATGACGACGCCATCTCCGACGCCCTCGACGAGCACCTCGCCGGTGCCCGGGTCGTGGGCGTGATGGGCGGCCACGCGATGGCCCGCGGCAATACGCGGTACCGCGGTGCGGCCGAGCTGGGCCGGGCGCTGACCCGGTCCGGGCTGACGGTGGCCACCGGCGGCGGCCCCGGTGCGATGGAGGCCGCCAACCTCGGCGCCTATCTGGCACCGGCCCCGGACGAGGCCCTCGCGGAAGCCCTGGAGGTGCTGGCCAAGGCGCCCTCCTTCGCGCCGTCGGTGTCCGAGTGGGCGGGCGCGGCCTTCGCCGTACGCGAGCGCTTCCCCGTCGGCGGGGACTCGGTGGGCATCCCGACCTGGTTCTACGGGCACGAGCCGCCGAACGCCTTCGCGGGGCACATCGCGAAGTACTTCGCGAACGCCACCCGTGAGGACGGTCTGCTGGCCCGCTGCCACGCGGGCGTGGTCTTCCTTCCCGGCGCGGCGGGCACGGTCCAGGAGATCTTCGACAACGCCACGCCGAACTACTACGAGTCCCGGGGCGAGCCTGCCCCGATGATCCTGGTCGGCCGCACCCACTGGACCGAGCACCTCCCCGCCTGGCCCCTGCTCCAGGCACTGGCACGCGGCCGTGCGATGGAGTCCCGGATCGCGCTCGTCGACTCGGTGGGCGAGGTCCCGGACGTCCTCGCGTCGATGAGCTGAGCCCGGGAAGCAACTTTCCGGCCCGTTCTCACGTCTGGCAGAGGTACGCGAAACCTGCCAGACGTGAACGGAGCCCTTGGTGCTCATAGGCCTGCTGACCGCTGTCGCGGCGTCCATCTGCTACGGCACGGGGTCCGTGCTGCAAGCCGTCGGCTCGCGCCGCGCCGCACGCATGTCCCCGACCGCCGCCGGGGTGACCGCCCACGGCGGCCCCAATCTGTCGTCCACCGCGAAAGCGGCGATGACCTGGGAATTCATCGTCGGCACCATTTTGGACTTCGTGGGCTTCGGGCTCGGGGCCCTGGCCGCCCGCCTGCTGCCCCTCTTCCTCTCCCAGACGGTCATCAGCGCCAATCTGGTGATCACGGCCGTGCTGAGCGTGAAGATGCTCGGCATCCGGCTGAGCCGGAAAGAATGGACCTCGATCGGGGTCGTCTGCACCGCGCTGGTGCTGCTGGCCACGGCCGCGGGGCACGAGGGCGGCCACCACGCCCCGATGTCCACCCACTGGTGGCTGCTGGGGATCACCCTGCTGCTGATGGTGGGCGGCACCGTGGCCGTACGCCTGCTCGGCGGCGGCGCCGCGATCCTGGCGGGCCTGCTGTCGGGTCTCGGCTTCGGCGCGCTCGGCGTCGGCGTCCGGATCCTGAACGGCGTGGACCCGTTCGACCTCACCACCCTCCTCACCGACCCGGCCCTCTACGCCATCCTGGTGGCGGGCATCGGCGGCATGTACCTGCACACGGTCGCCCTCCAGATCGGCTCGGTGAACGGCGCCACGGCTGCCCTGGTGGTCGGCGAGACGGTCCTCCCGGGCGCGATCGGCGTCCTGTGGCTCGGTGACGCCTCCCGCCCCGGACTGGCCTGGCTCGCGGTGCTCGGCTTCGTCATGGCCGTCGCCGGAGCTGTGGCGGTCGCCTGGTACGGCAAGCACGAAGGGGCCGACGAAGGAGCCGCGGACCCGGTGCCGGAACCGGTCGGCTGACCCACCGGCCGGCCGGGCCCCCTCACCCGGTCGGCCGCCTCCCGGTGGTGGCGCGGCCGTGACTGCCGCTTGCTGGACCAGGGGAGAGAGTGAGGGGTCCGTGAGTTACACGACCGATCGGCTCGATACGCCACGCGCAGCCGGGATGGCCGGAATCGCCTTCGCCCTGCTCCTCGGGGCGGCGACCGTCCTGATGCGGATCGCCGTCCCGTCGGGCAGCGCCGCGGATGCGCCCGTCGACCCGGACAAGCGCTGGGCGGTCCAAGTGGCGCTGGAGATCGTGCCCTTCGCGGGCATCTTCTTCCTCTGGTTCATGGGCGCCCTGCGCGCTCACACGGGTCCGGCCGAGGACCGCTTCGTCGCCACCGTGTTCCTCGGCAGCGGATTCGTCTTCGTGGCCACCTTGTTCGCCTCCGCCGCGGCGGCGGGCACGGTACTGGCCGAGGGCACGCCCTCCAATTTCGGCCGCCACTACGCCTACACCCTCCTCGCGACGTACGCCATGCGGATGGCGGCCGTCTTCGTCCTCGCGACCTCGACCATCGGGCGGATGCTCGGCGTCTTCCCGCGGCCGCTGGTCCTGCTGGGCACCGTCGTCGGCCTGGTCCTGCTCGTGGCCGGTTCCGGAGTGCCCTGGTCCGAGCTGGTGTTCCCGGGCTGGGCGCTGATCCTCAGCCTGTACGTCCTGCGGGCCCGGCGCGGCACCGCCCGCCGGGCTCCGACCTCCACAGATCCGCCCTGACCTGGGGATCGCTACTCCGGCAGGCGCCCTGTGGGTGCCGCATGCATGCTGGTGGGAAGGGGAGGAACCGGGGTTCCGGGGGTGACGGGGAGGGACGGCCAAGGAAAGGCAGAACCGTCATGAGGCTTGTCGTCGACCTCAACCGCTGCCAGGGATACGCCCAGTGCGCCTTCCTCGCTCCCGATGTCTTCTCCATGCACGGCGACGAGTCGCTGCTCTACAACCCGCAGGCGGATCCGGCGCAGCGTGAGGACGTCCTGCGTGCCGTGGCCGCCTGTCCGGTGCAGGCCATCCTCCTGGAGATCACGGACGAGGACATGGCCACCATGGTGACTCCGGATGCCGCGACCGGCGCCGGATCTCGTTCCGGAGGCGCGCGGTGACCGCAGGAACACACGACGGATCCCTGGAGCGCCTCAAGCGCGAGGGCCGCATCGTTGTCGTCGGCGCTTCGCTGGCCGGTCTGCGGGCCGCCGAAACCATGCGTGAGAAGGGCTTCGCCGGTTCGCTGACGATGATCGGCGACGAACCGTACGAGCCGTACGACCGGCCTCCGCTGTCCAAGCAGGTCCTGCTGGGCAATGCGGTCGCCGACCACACGGCGCTCCCCCGCCGCCGGGCCATCGACGCCGACTGGCGCCTCGGGGTCGCGGCCACGGGCCTGGACATGGCCGCCCGCCGGGTCAGGCTCGGCAACGGCGACGAGGTCGAGTACGACCGGCTGCTGATCGCCACCGGCGTACGGGCCCGGCCGTGGCCCAACCCGGAGGAAGGCGCCCTCAAGGGTGTCTTCGTGCTGCGCACCCGCGACGACGGCGAAGGGCTGCAGCGGGCCCTGGCCGCCGATCCCCGCCGGGTGCTGGTCATCGGAGCCGGGTTCACCGGGTCCGAGATCGCCTCCGCGTGCCGGGAGCGCGGCCTGGACGTCACCGTCGCCGAGCGGGGCGATGCGCCGCTGGTCGGTGCGCTCGGCGGGGTGATCGGCGCGGTGGCGGCCGAGATGCACCGCGAGAACGGCGTCGACCTGCGGACCGGGGTCATGGTGACCTCCCTCGAGGGCGACTCCTCCGGGCAGGTCCGCGCCGCGCACCTCTCCGACGGGTCGACCATCGAGGCGGACGTGGTGGTCGTCTCCCTCGGCGCGCAGCGCAACACCGAGTGGCTGGCCGGCTCAGGGCTGGGCGCGGGTCCGCGGGGCATCGCCTGCGACGCGGGCTGCCGGGCCTTCGACATCCGGGGCATCGTCACCGATGACATCTATGTGGCGGGTGACGTGGCCCGTTCTCCACACGCCCTGTTCGGTTACCAGTTCCTCTCGCTGGAGCACTGGGGCAATGCCGTCGCACAGGCCGACACCGCCGCGCACAACATGCTGAGCGAGAGCATCGACCGGCGTCCCCACCTGTGGGTTCCGGCGTTCTGGTCCTCGCAGTTCGGCGTGAACATCAAGTCGGTCGGGGTACCCCCGATGGGCACCGAGCTCCTCATCACGCAGGGTTCGCTCGCCGAGCGCCGGTTCGCGGCCGTGTACGGGTACCAGGGGCGCATGATCGCCGCCGTCACCTTCGACAACTGCCGCTGGCTCCCGTTCTACGAGCAGCAGATCGAGTCCACCGCGCCGTTCCCGCCACCGTTCTCCACTGTGGACCGCAGGTCCGACGGAACCAAGCCGCTGCCGGCCGACTTCCCCGACCCGTCGGTCCCGACCCACGGGCCGACCATCACGCTGAGCGGCTACTCGCCGGCCGACCGGAAGATGACTTTCACCCCCGGCCGATGACCTTCGTCCCCGCGCACCACCGGCCGCGCCGCGACCGCACCGCGCCCTCCCCCGAGGATCACGAGGACCTGCCATGACACAAGCCATCCTGCGGGAGATCATCGCCTACGCGAACCGCGCGAATCCGTACCCGCTGTACGAGGAGCTCCGCAAGACCCCGGTGTCCCAGGACGGGGACGGCCCGTACGTCGTCAGCACGTACTACGAGATCCACAGCCTCCTGCACGACCCGCGGATCAGCTCCGACGCCAAGAACCTGAAGGCGACCGGCGACGACCCGCTGGGAGGCGGGTCCGACGAGGAGGGGACGACTCTGCCCCCGTCGTTCCTCAAGCTCGACCCGCCCGACCATGACCGTCTGCGGCGGATGACGAACCGGCCGTTCGGCCCCCCGCACGCCCCCCACCGGGTCTACGACATGCGCGACGAGCTGAGCGGGCTCGTCTCCGGGCTGATCGACGGCATCGTGGAGACCGGACAGCTGGACCGGATCGACCTGGTCGACCAGTTCGCGTACCCCTTCCCGGTCACGGTCATCTGCAGGCTCCTCGGTGTGCCCCGCGAGGACGAGCCGCGCTTCCACGTGTGGGCGGAGACCCTGGCCGCCAGCCTGGACCCCGATCCGGACGCCGACCCCACGCAGCACGGCAAGGGCGCGATGGACGCCCGTATGGAGCTGGGCATGTACCTGGCCGGGCTGATCGAGGAGCGCCGCAAGAAGCCGGGCGACGACATGCTGTCGCAGCTGGCGACGGCCGACGGCCCGGACGGGGCGATGACCACCATGGAGGCGCTCAGCACCTCCGCGCTGCTGCTGATCGCGGGTCACGAGACCACGGTCAACCTCATCACCAACGGCATGCTGACGCTGCTGCGCCACCCGGAGGTCCTCGCGCGGCTGCGCGACGACCCGGACCTGGCCGTTCCGATCGTCGAGGAGCTGCTGCGCTACGAGCCGCCCGTGCAGCTGCTGCCCCAGCGCACCACCCTCTCCGACATCGAGGTCGCCGGGGTCACCATCCCCAAGGGCGCGTCCCTGTGGCTGATGCTGGCCTCCGGGAACCGGGACCCGAAGCGCTTCGAGGACCCGGACCGGTTCGACCCGGACCGCAAGGACGTCCAGCACCTCGGCCTCGGCAGCGGGATCCACAGCTGCTTCGGGGCGCCGCTGGCCCGTCAGGAGGCCCAGCTGGCGCTCAGCGAGCTGGCCCGTCGGCTGGAGAATCCGCGGCTGCTGGAGGACCCGCCCCAGTACCGTCAGAACGCGGTCCTGCGCGGCCCGCGCCACCTGCCGATCGCCTGCGACGGCATCCGTCCCTAGGCCCTGACACCACGGGCCGCGGGCTCCTCGGGCAGCACGACCACCTCGGCGGGGGCGAAGGTCACCGCGACCCGGTCCCCCACGGCCGGCGCCCCCGCCAGCCCGCACTCGGCCTCCAGCACCGGCCCCGCCTCCGGCCGCAGCCGCAGCGCGACGTGCGTACCGCGGAAGGTACGGGACAGCACCTCGCATCGAAGGCCAGCCGCGCAGAGCACGACACCGGCCGGGCGGATCAGCAGCCTCTGCTCCCCCTCCGGGGAGCCGGCCGGTACCGGGACCTTGCCCCATGCGGTGGCGGCATCGTTGCCCGAGACCACAGCCGGGACCACGTTCTCGAAGCCGAGGAAGCGCGCCACGAACTCCGAGGCGGGCCGCTGCCACACCTCCAGGGGGGTCCCGGCCTGCGCGATCCGGCCGTCCCGCATGACCACCACCCGGTCGGCCAGGGCGAAGGCCTCGCCCTGGTCGTGCGTGACGGCCAGCACGGTCGTGCCCAGCCGGGAGAACAGCCCCCGCAGCTCCACCACGAGCCGCTCGCGCAGCCCCCGGTCGAGCTGCCCCAGCGGTTCGTCGAGCATCAGCAGCCGCGGTGACGGGGCCAGCGCCCGGGCCAGCGCGACGCGCTGCTGCTCGCCCCCGGACAGGGAGGCCACGGCCCGGGCCTCGGCCCCCGGGAGCCCGACCAGTTCCAGCAGTCGCGCGACCCGGTCCGCGGACGAGGCCCGTCCGGCTCCCCGCATCCGCAGCCCGAAGGAGACGTTCGACCCGACGTCGCGGTGCGGGAAGAGCTGGTGGTCCTGGAACATCAGGCCCACGCCCCGCCGGTGCACGGGGACGCCTGCCTGGTCGGCCCCGCCGAGCAGCACCCGGCCGGCGGACATCTGCTGGAGTCCGGCGACGACCCGCAGCAGCGTGGACTTGCCGCTGCCGCTCGGTCCCAGGACGCACACGACCTCGTGCTCGGCGACCGTGAGGTCCACGCCGTCCAGGGCGTACTTGGCCGCGCGCTCACCGAAGCGGACCGACACCCCCTCCAGCTGAAGCAGTGTCATCAGAACTCTCCGGAGGTCTTGTCGGGCCGCAGTCGCTCCAGCAGCAGCAGGGACACCGCGCACACCAGCATCAGAATCGTGCTCAGGGCCATCGCCTGCCCGTAGTTCAGTTCTCCGGCCCGCCCCAGCAGCCGCGCCACGGCGACCGGTAGCGTCGGCCGGTCCGCCCGCGCGATGAAAACGGTCGCGCCGAACTCCCCAAGGGATACGGCGAAGGCGAACCCGGCCGCGATCAGCAGCGCCCGCCGCACCAGCGGAAGGTCCACCTCCCGCCAGGCCCGGAAGGGCGAGGCGCCGAGCACCGCGGCGGCCTCGCGCAACCGCCCGTCCACCGCGCGCAGCACCGGCAGCATGGTCCGTACGACGAAGGGCACACCCACCAGGGCCTGCGCCAGCGGCACCAGGATCCAGGAGGTCCGCAGGTCCAGCGGCGGCTCGTCCAGGGTGATCAGGAAGCCGAAGCCCACGGTCACCGCGGACACCCCGAGCGGCAGCATCAGCAACGCGTCGAAGCCGCGTACGAAGCTGCCCCCGCGCCGGGTGAGCGCCGCGGTCGCGAGCCCCCCGACGACCAGGGCGATCGCGGTGGCGGCGAGCGCGTACTGCAGGGAGTTCCAGATCGCCTCCAGCGGCGCCACCAGGAAGGTCCCGCCGCCGGCGCCCGCGTCCTGCAGGGCCCGGTAGTAGCCGAGGCCGTAGCCGCCGGGGGTGTCGAACGACCGCTCGACCAGCACGCCCAGCGGCAGCACGATCAGCAGCGCGACGGTGAGCAGCACTCCGGCCAGCAGCGTGCGCTGCGCCCAGCCTCGCGGCCGGTGGGCGGTGCGGCCCGGGTCCACCAGCCGCAGCGCGGTCTCGCGCTTGCGCACGGTCCAGGCGTGCACGGCGAGGATCGCGCCGATCGCGGCGAACTGCACCATCGTCAGGACGGCCGCCGTCGGCAGGTCCAGGAGCTGCGCGGTCTGCCGGTAGACCTCCACCTCCAGGGTGGAGTAGGCGGGTCCGCCCAGGATCAGTACGACACCGAAGGAGCTGAAGGTGAACAGGAACACCATCAGCGAGGCGGCTGCCACCGCCGGGACGAGCGCGGGCAGCGTCACCCGTCGCCAGGCGGTGAACCGCCCGGCGCCCAGTACCCGGGCGGCCTCCTCCTGACGCGGATCCAGCTGGGCCCACAGCCCGCCGACCGTGCGGACCACGACGGCGTAGTTGAAGAAGACGTGCGCGAGCAGGATCGCCCAGACGGTGGTGTCGAGCCGGACTCCCACCCGTTCGTCCAGCAGGCCGCCCCGCCCCAGCAGTGCGAGGAAGGCGGTGCCGACCACCACGGTCGGCAGCACGAAGGGCACGGTCACCACGGCGCGCAGCAGCTGCTTGCCCGGGAACTCGAAGCGCGCGAAGACGTACGCGGCGGGGAGGGCGATCAGCAGGGTGAGCAGGGTGGAGGCGACCGCCTGCCAGGTGGTGAACCACAGTACGTCGGCGATGTCGGGCCGGGCCGGCACCTCCGCGAACCGGCCGAACTGCCACCCCTCGTCGGTCTTCAGGCCGCGCGCGACGATCGCGGCGACGGGGTAGGCGAAGAAGAGCCCGAAGAAGGCGAGGGGGACGGCCATCAGGGCGAGCCGTACAGCGGTCGCCCGCGCCCCCCCGCGGGGGCCGGAGCCCGGCGCGGCGCCCCCCGACGCCACGCCCGGATCCTTGATACCGCTTACTTCACGACGAGCGCGGTCCATGCCTTGACCCACTGCTCACGGTTCTTGGCGATGGTCTCGGGAGCCACGTTCTCGGGCTTCTCCACCACCACACCGTGCTTGGTGAACAGCTCCGGCAGGGCGGCGTCCTTCGTCACAGGGTTCACGAACATCTGGAGCGGCATGTCCTCCTGGAACTTCTTGCCCACCAGGAAGTCCACGAGGGCCTTGCCGCCCTCCTCGTTCTTGGCACCCTTGAGCAGACCCGCGAACTCGATCTGGCGGAAGCAGGTGCCGGTGGAGACGCCCGTGGGGGCCTCGGCCGGCTGGGGCTCGCCGTACAGGACCTCGACCGGCGGGCTGGAGGCGTAGGAGACGACCAGCGGGCGGTCGCCCTTGGCCTTCTTGCCGCCCACTGAACCGGAGAAGCGCTCGTTGTAGGCCTGCTCCCAGCCGTCGACGACCTCGACGCCGTTGGCCTTCAGCTTGCTCCAGTAGTCCTTCCAGCCGTCCTCGCCGTACTTGCCGACGGAGGCGAGCAGGAAGCCGAGGCCCGGCGAAGAGGTCGCGGCGTTCTCGGTGACCAGCAGGTTCTTGTACTCCGGCTTGGTCAGGTCGTCCAGCGTCTGCGGCGGGGCGATCTTCTTCTCGGCGAAGTAGGCCTTGTCGTAGTTGACGCAGATGTCACCGGAGTCGATCGGAGTGACCCGGTGCTCCTTGTCGAGCACGTACTCGGGCTTCACCTCGGCGAGGCCCTTGGCCTCGTACGGGGTGAAGATGCCGTTGTCGAGGGCACGCGACAGGAGCGTGTTGTCCACGCCGAAGAAGACGTCACCGCGCGGGGAGCCCTTGGTGAGGATCTCCTGGTTCAGCGCCGCGCCCGCGTCCCCGGACTTCAGTACCTTGACCGTGTAACCGCTCTGCTGCTCGAATTCCTTGAGGACCGATTCGGTCACGTTGAAGGAGTCGTGGGAGACGAGCGTGACGGTCTTGGACTTCGGGGCGTCGCTCGCGCCGGTCTTGTCCTTCGCGTCGCCGCCGCCGCAGGCGCTGAGCGTGGTGACGCCCAGCGCGGCCGCGAGCGCGGCGCCCGCGATCTTCTTGGTGGTGCTCATTGGTGAATTCCTCCTGGGATGTCCAGGAGAAGACGCGGCCCTGCCCGGCGCTGTGCGAGAGCGGACGCCGGGCAGGGCGCAACAGCAAGAGTGGTGACCGAACTTCCTACCCCGAATGACCGGGGCGAGGTTCAGAGGGTCTGCGGATGACGGATACCGCACTCTCAGCGCTGTGGCGCTCCCCTGTCGGAATATGAAATTGGTTCGGCCACAGGGTACCCCGTGGCCGAATCGCATCGAACAAGAGTGGAATTCAGCGCTCCGAGGCGGCCAGCTGGCCGCACGCGCCGTCGATCTCCTGGCCCCGGGTGTCCCGTACGGTCACCGGCACACCGTGGCGGGCGATGGCCTCCACGAAGGCCTTCTCGTCCTCGGGCCGCGAGGCGGTCCACTTGGAGCCCGGCGTCGGGTTGAGCGGGATCAGGTTGACGTGTACCCGCTTGCCCTTGAGCAGCTTGCCCAGGAGGTCACCGCGCCAGGCCTGGTCGTTGATGTCGCGGATCAGGGCGTACTCGATGGAGATCCGGCGGCCGGACTTCTCGGCGTACTCCCAGGCCGCGCCGAGCACCTCGCGGACGTTCCAGCGGGTGTTCACGGGGACGAGGGTGTCGCGCAGCTCGTCGTCGGGCGCGTGCAGCGAGACGGCGAGGCGGCACTTGAAGCCCTCGTCGGCGAAGCGCAGCATGGCCGGGACGAGGCCGACGGTGGAGACGGTGATACCGCGCTGCGACAGACCGAGGCCGTCGGGCTCCGGGTCGGTGAGCCGGCGGATGGCGCCGACCACGCGGTTGTAGTTCGCGAGGGGCTCGCCCATGCCCATGAAAACGATGTTCGACAGCCGGGCCGGTCCGCCGGGGACCTCGCCGTCGCGCAGCGAGCGCATGCCGTCGACGATCTGGTGCACGATCTCGGCGGTGGACAGGTTGCGGTCCAGGCCCGCCTGGCCGGTGGCACAGAAGGGACAGTTCATGCCGCAGCCGGCCTGCGAGGAGATGCACATGGTGACCCGGTCGGGGTAGCGCATGAGCACGGACTCGACGAGCGTGCCGTCGTGCAGCTTCCACAGGGTCTTGCGGGTGGTGTCGTCGTCGCACGAGATGTGCCGGATGACGCTCATCAGGTCCGGCAGCAGTTCCTGCTGGAGCTTCTCCCGCGAGCCGGCCGGGATGTCGGTCCACTCGGCCGGGTCGTGCGCGTACCGGGCGAAGTAGTGCTGCGAGAGCTGCTTGGCCCGGAAGGGCTTCTCGCCGATCGCGGCGACCGCCTCACGGCGCTCGGCCGGGGTCAGGTCGGCGAGGTGCCGGGGCGGCTTCTTGGCCCCGCGGGGGGCGACGAAAGTAAGCTCACCCGGGACAGGACGGGGGGCCATGAGTGGTACTCCTCAAGTCTGACGAACCCTAGGCGGGCGATCTCCGCACACGGGCGGAGTCGACGTGATGGCACGCCCGGTGCCCGGAGAGCTCACGGGTCCATCCCGTAGAAACGGGAAAGCGCACCACTTGTGAGTGGCGCGCTTTCCAGGATAACCCGGACGGGTCAGCCGGTGCCGACGAAGGCTGCCAGCAGCAGCCACACCACGGGGGCCGTCGGAAGCAGGGAGTCCAGCCGGTCCATGATGCCGCCGTGGCCCGGCAGCAGGGTGCCCATGTCCTTGATCCCGAGGTCCCGCTTGATCATCGACTCGCCCAGGTCGCCCAGGGTGGCGCTGACCGCGACCGCGAGGCCCAGCAGCAGGCCCTGCCACCAGGAGCCGCCGTCGATCAGGAACTCCATGCACAGCGCGCCGGCCGCCATCGCGAAGGCCACCGCGCCGAACAGTCCCTCGCGGGTCTTGCCGGGGCTGATACGCGGCGCGAGCTTGGTCTTGCCGAAGCGCCAGCCGACCGCGTAGGCCCCCGTGTCGCTGACCACGGTCAGGAGCAGGAAGGTGATCACGCGCTGAGGACCGTCGTCGGCGGTGAGCAGCATCGCGACGAAGGTGGCCAGGAAGGGCACGTAGAACGCCGCGAAGGCGCCCGCCGTGACGTCCCTCAGATAGTCCTCGGGCGGCTCGGTCATCCGCCACACCAGGACCGCCAGCACGGTCAGGGCCATGGCGACCCAGGCGCCCTCGGCCCCCCGGACGTATCCGGCGATGACCATGGCGGCGCCGCCGACCGCGAGCGGGACCAGCGGGGCCTTGATGCCCTTCTGCTCCTGCAGCCGGGAGGTGAGCTCCCACAGGCCGACGACGACCGCGACGACGACGACACCGACGAAGACGGCCTTGACGATCAGCAGCGAGGCGAAGATCACCGCGCCGAGACCCACGCCCACACCTATGGCGGCACGCAGATCCCGGCCCGCGCGCTTCTTCGGCGGCGGGGGCGAGGCGTCCTGCGGCTGCTGGGCATGCGGGGGCGGGGGGCTGGGCATGGGCTCCTGCGGCGGCGTATCGGCACGGAAGAGGGGGCCACTGTCGGCGGTGACCCCCCGATCGCGTGCTTCCCGGTCGTCGAAGTCACGGCCGGCGGCATCGGGCACGATGGGCATGGGCCGAGTGTGCGGGCCCACCTGCGCATCGTATGCGGGACCCGCCGGAACCGGCTCCGGCTGCCAGGAAGAGTCGTTCATCAGACTTCGAGGAGCTCGGCTTCCTTGTGCTTCAGGAGCTCGTCCACCTGCGCGACGTACTTCGCGGTGGTGTCGTCGAGCTCCTTCTCCGCGCGGCGCACCTCGTCCTCGCCGGCCTCCTTGTCCTTGACCAGCTTGTCAAGGGCGTCCTTGGCCTTGCGGCGGACGGCGCGGAGCGAGATCTTCGAGTCCTCGGCCTTGGTGCGCGCGACCTTGATGTACTCCTTGCGGCGGTCCTGCGTCAGCTCGGGGAAGGTCACCCGGATGATGCTGCCGTCGTTGCTCGGGTTGACACCGAGGTCGGAGTCGCGGATGGCCTGTTCGATGTTGCGCAGGGCGCTCTTGTCGAACGGGGTCACGATCGCCATGCGCGGCTCGGGCACCGAGAAGGAGGCGAGCTGGTTGATGGGCGTGATGGCGCCGTAGTACTCCGCCACGATCTTGTTGAACATCGCCGGGTGCGCACGGCCGGTGCGAATCGCGGCGAAGTCTTCCTTGGCGACGACGACGGCCTTTTCCATCTTCTCCTCGGCCTCGAGGAGGATCTCTTCGGTCACCACGTGCTCCTGCATGTCAGAAATGGATGGTTCAGGCGGGCGGGCGGGGCCGGCGAGCCGACCTGCGGCTCGCTCGGTCCGGCAGCGGACTGCTCAGGCCCGGGTTTCCTGGTCGCTCACGAGCGTGCCGATCTTCTCACCCTTGACGGCGCGGGCGATATTGCCCTCGGCGAGGAGCTCGAAAACGAGGATCGGCAGCTTGTTGTCGCGGCAGAGCGTGATCGCGGTGGCGTCGGCGACCTTGAGGTCGCGGGAGAGGACCTCGCTGTACTCCAGCGCGTCGAACTTCACCGCGTCCGGGTTCTTCTTCGGGTCGGAGTCGTAGACGCCGTCGACACCGTTCTTGCCCATGAGCAGGGCCTCGGCATCGATCTCCAGGGCGCGCTGGGCGGCCGTGGTGTCGGTGGAGAAGTAGGGCATGCCCATGCCGGCGCCGAAGATGACGACGCGGCCCTTCTCCAGGTGCCGCACGGCACGCAGCGGGATGTACGGCTCCGCGACCTGACCCATCGTGATGGCGGTCTGGACGCGGGAGTCGATGCCCTCCTTCTCAAGGAAGTCCTGGAGGGCGAGGCAGTTCATGACGGTACCGAGCATGCCCATGTAGTCGGACCGGGCCCGGTCCATGCCGCGCTGCTGGAGTTCGGCGCCGCGGAAGAAGTTGCCGCCGCCGATCACGACGGCGATCTCCGCGCCGTCGCGGACCACCGCGGCGATCTCACGCGCGATGGCGTGGACGATGTCGGGATCGACGCCCAGTCCTCCGCCACCGGAGAAGGCCTCGCCCGACAGCTTCAGCATGAAGCGGCGGCCCTTCTTGTCCTGGTCGCTCTTGTCGTCGGATGCGGTGTGGGGGTCCACGCCCTGATTCATGGAGATCTCCTCGTGCACATACGAAGAAGGCCATTGCCGGTGGGTCCTTGCGGTTCCCTCTACGGCAATGGCCTCCTCGTCAGATCTGCGGTCGTCTCGCGCGAGCGCGGACGACTGCCTCAGACCCTACCGGGGTCCGGTGTCCGTCGCGTACGGACGGACTTCAGATGCCGACCTTGATGCGCGCGAAGCGCACCAGGGTGACACCGGCCTCGTCCAGAACCTTCTGGACCGACTTCTTGTTGTCCAGCGCGTACGCCTGGCCAAGGAGGGTGTTCTCCTTGAAGAAGCCGTTGACGCGGCCCTCGACGATCTTCGCGATGGCAGCCTCGGGCTTGCCCTCGGCGCGGGTGACCTCTTCGGCCACACGACGCTCGGACTCGACCTTGTCGGCCGGAACGTCCTCGGCGGACAGCCACTGCGGGGCGAACGCCGCGATGTGCTGCGCGATGCCGCGGGCGACCTCGGCGTTCTCCTTGTCCAGCTCGACCAGGACGCCGATCTGGAACGGCAGGTCGGGCATGGTGCGGTGCATGTACGCCGAGACGTAACCACCGGTGAACTGCGCGAAGCGGTCCAGGACGATCTTCTCGCCGAGGTTGGCGTTGGCCTCGTCCACGAACGCCTGGACGGTCTTGCCGGGCTCGATCTCGGACGCGAGCAGCGCCTCGATGTCGGCCGGGGAGGTCGCGGCGATGTGCGCGGCGATCTCGTTGGTGACCGCCTGGAACTTGTCGCCCTTGGCGACGAAGTCCGTCTCGCACTTCAGCTCGACGAGGACACCGGAGGTGTTGTCGTCGGCGATGAGGGAGGCAACGGCACCGTTCTCGGCAGAACGGCCCTCGCGCTTGGCGACGCCCTTCTGACCCTTGATGCGGAGGGCCTCGATGGCCTTGTCGACGTCGCCGTCGGACTCGACCAGCGCGTTCTTGCAGTCCATCATGCCGACGCCGGTGAGCTCGCGGAGCTTCTTGACGTCAGCGGCGGTGTAGTTCGCCATGAGTCTGTGATTCTCTCTCGAAGTCGTAGATCTACGGG
>NZ_JBSGZP010000006.1:0-35359 GCF_053611065.1 Streptomyces sp. NPDC054840 | reverse complement strand
GGACTACAGGCTGCGCAGCAGAACCGCCGGGGATTCCACGCAGTCGGCGACGTAGCGCAGGAAGCCGCCCGCCGTACCGCCGTCGCACACCCGGTGGTCGAAGGTCAGCGACAGCTGGACGACCTTGCGGACCGCCAGCTGACCCTCGTGCACCCACGGCTTGTCGATGATCCGGCCCACACCCAGCATGGCCGCCTCGGGGTGGTTGATGATCGGCGTGGAGCCGTCGACCCCGAACACCCCGTAGTTGTTCAGAGTGAAGGTGCCGCCGGTCAGATCGGCCGGAGCCAGCTTCCCGGCCCGGGCGAGCTCCGTCAGCCGGGCGAACTCGGCCGACAAGGACTCCGGGTTGCGGTGCTGCGCGTCCCGGACGACCGGGACCACCAATCCCCGCTCGGTCTGCGCGGCGAAGCCCAGGTGCACCGACGGGAGCCGGACGATCTCCTTGGCCGCGAGGTCCACGGTGGAGTTCAGCTCCGGGTAGCGGGCCAGGGCGGCCGTACAGATCCGGGCCAGCAGCGCGAGCACCGAGATCTTGGGCCCGCCCACGGCGTTCATCGCGGCCCGGGCCGCCATCAGCTCGGTGGCGTCCGCGTCGACCCAGCAGGTGGCGTCCGGGATCTCCCGGCGGCTGCGCGACAGCTTCTCGGCGACCGCCCCGCGCACCCCCTTGAGCGGGATCCGCTCGCCCTGCGCCGCCACCGCCGGGGTCACCGGGGCCGGCTCGGGCGCCCGCAGCGCGGCCAGCGCCGCCTCGACGTCGGCCCGCAGGATCAGCCCCTCGGGCCCCGACCCCTTCAGCGCGCGCAGGTCGACCCCGCCGTCCTTGGCCAGCTTGCGCACCAGCGGCGAGATCACGGGTACCGGCCCGGCGGGCACCGCCGGAGCGACCGGGGCTGCCGGAGCGACGGGGGCCGCAGGAGCGACCGGGGCCACCACGACGGGCGCCGAGACCGCGGCGGTGACGGGTCGCACCCGTCGCCGACGCGCCGGGCGCGAGTGGTCCTCGCCGTAACCGATCAGGGGCCGGGGCACGTTGCCGGAGCCTTCGGCCTCGGCGGCCGGGGCAGCCGGGGCCTCCGGGAGCGAGGACGCCCCCACCGCCACCGTGATCAACGGTGCTCCGACGGGCAGTTCCGTGCCCTCCTCCCCGAAACGGGCGGTGACCACACCGCCGTAGGGGCACGGAACCTCCACCATCGCCTTGGCCGTCTCGACCTCGACCACCGGCTGGTCGATGGCGACGACATCGCCCACCGCGACCAGCCAGCGGACGATCTCTGCCTCGGTCAGGCCCTCCCCGAGATCGGGAAGCTTGAATTCCATTACCTGCGGCATCAGTTCTCCCACTGCAGGCGTGCCACGGTGTCCAGGATCCGGTCCACTCCCGGCAGGTGGTGCTTCTCCAGCATCGGCGGCGGGTACGGGATGTCGAAGCCCGTCACCCGCAGCACCGGCGCCTCCAGGTGGTGGAAGCACCGCTCGGTGACGCGGGCGGCGATCTCCGCGCCCGGTCCGCCGAAGCCGCCGGCCTCGTGGACCACCACCGCGCGTCCGGTGCGGCGTACGGACTCCACGACCGTGTCCTCGTCGAAGGGGACGAGCGAGCGCAGGTCCACGACCTCGAGGTCCCAGCCCTCCTCGCGCGCCGCCTCGGCCGCCTCCAGACACACCGGGAGCGAAGGGCCGTAGGTGATCAGGGTCGCGCTCGTGCCGGTCCTCCGGACCAGCGCCTTGCCGATGCCCGGCACGGCCGTCGGCGCCTCGGGGCGCCAGTCGGCCTTCGACCAGTAGAGCCGCTTCGGCTCCAGGAAGACCACCGGGTCGTCGCTCGCGATCGACGCGCGCAGCAGGCCGTACGCGTCCTCGACCGTCGCCGGGGTGACCACCGTCAGGCCGGGCGTGGCCACGTAGTACGCCTCGGAGGAGTCGCAGTGGTGCTCCACGCCCCCGATCCCGCCGCCGTAGGGTACGCGGATGGTGATCGGCAGCGGCATCGCGCCGCGGGTACGGTTGCGCATCTTCGCCACGTGCGAGATCAGCTGCTCGAACGCCGGGTAGGCGAAGGCGTCGAACTGCATCTCCACCACCGGCCGCAGCCCGTACATGGCCATGCCGACCGCCGCGCCCAGGATTCCCGCCTCCGCGAGGGGGGTGTCCGTACAGCGCTCCTCGCCGAACTCCTTCGCGAGCCCGTCCGTGATCCGGAAGACCCCGCCCAGGGTCCCCACGTCCTCGCCCATGACGTGGACCGTCGGGTCCTCGGCCATCGCGTCGCGCATCGCGCGGGTCAGGGCCTGCGCCATCGTCGCGGGCTTGGCCTTTGTCTTCGCGGACTTCGCCGCCACCGTTGTCACGCCTGGTCCTCGGCTTCCAGCTCTGCGCGCAGCATGTCCGCCTGCTCCCGCAGGCGGTCCGTCTGCTCCGCGTACACGTGCGCGAACAGGTCCATCGGGTCCACCACCGGGTCCGCGTTCATCCCCTCGCGGAGCGCCGCGGCCATCGCCTCGGCGTCGTCGCGCACCGCCTGGATCGCCGCTTCGTCGATGATCCCGCGGGCGGTCAGCTCACGCTCCAGCAGATCGACCGGGTCGTGCGCCTTCCAGGCCTCGACCTCGGCGTCTCCGCGGTAGCGGGTCGCGTCGTCGGCGTTCGTGTGGGCCTCCATGCGGTAGGTGACGGCCTCGATCAGGGTCGGACCACCACCGGACCGGGCCCGGCGGACCGCTTCGGTCAGCACCTCGTGCATGGCGGCGATGTCGTTGCCGTCGACCAGCCGGCCGGGCATCCCGTAACCCACGGCCTTGTGGGCGAGGGTGGGGGCGGCGGTCTGCTTGGCGAGCGGGACGGATATCGCGAAGCCGTTGTTCTGCACGAGGAAGACCACCGGGGCCTGCCAGACGGCGGCGAAGTTCAGCGCCTCGTGGAAGTCGCCCTCGCTGGTGCCGCCGTCGCCGACCATGGCGAGGGCGACGACGTCGTCACCGCGCAGCCGGGCCGCGTGCGCCAGGCCCACCGCGTGCGGCAGCTGGGTGGCGAGCGGGGTCGAGAGCGGGGCTATGCGGTGCTCGCGCGGGTCGTATCCGGTGTGCCAGTCGCCGCGCAGCAGGGTCAGCGCCTGCACGGGGTCCAGTCCCCGCGCAACCGCCGCCAGGGTGTCGCGGTAGCTCGGGAACAGCCAGTCCTGGTCCTCCAGGACCAGGGCGGCCGCGATCTCGCAGGCCTCCTGGCCGACGGTGGAGGGGTAGACGGCAAGGCGGCCCTGCTTGGTGAGCGCCGTGGCCTGGGCGTTGTAGCGCCGGCCGCGCACCAGCTCGGCGTAGTAGCGGCGCATCAGTTCCGGGTCGAGCCGGTCCGCCGCCTCGGTGCCCAGCACCCGGTAGGGCTCGGGGTCCGGAAGCAGCGGAGCGGCGTCCGTACGGGGACTCCAGGCGGGCGGCTGGGTGGAACGGTGGGACGCACCGGCACCGGGCAGCTCTTGGACCGTCATGGCGGCGTACACCTCCTCGTGGGAAGCGGGCAGGGAGTGCCCCGGATGTGAGGCCCCTCACCTACCGATTGTTCGGTTGTCCGCGCAATTTGGCTACAGGCGGCGCCAGGCTGTGGACAAACGGGCGCCGGGGCCCTGGGATGGATGCAGGACGTCCAGGAGAGGGAGGCATCGGGCAATGCCGGATGAACAAATGGCCGGACCGGGTCCCGCACCGGCTGCGCCGGGGGGCGCCCCGGGAGCCACTGGAGGCCCGCCCGTCGCACCTCGCCCCCTGGATCCGATCGACCGGTCGATCATGCGACTGCTCCAGGCGGACGGCCGGGCGTCGATACGGTCGGTGGCGGAGCAGGTGCACGTCTCGCGGGCGAACGCCTACGCCCGGATCAACCGGCTCATCGACGACGGGGTGATCCGCGGGTTCACGGCCCGCGTCAACCACGAACGCGCGGGTCAGGGGGCGTCCGCGTACATCACCCTGAAGATCGTCCAGAACTCCTGGCGCACGGTCCGCGAGCAACTGCGCGAGCTCCCCGGCGCGGCGCACATCGCGCTGGTCAGCGGCGATTTCGACGTCCTGCTGCTGGTGCACACCCCGGACAACCGGACCCTGCGCGAGCTGGTCCTGACCCGGCTGCAGGCCATCCCGGAGGTCCTCTCGACGCGCACCCTGCTGGTCTTCGAGGAAACGGATCTCCTGTCCCCGGGCCCCGGACCGGGGACAGGGCCGACGATCTCGGAGGAGTAGGGCCGCACGGGGCCGAAAGCGCTACGCGGGAGTCCGGGCCGCCGACTGGAGGGACCCGCCGGCCGGCGGCCACACCGGGTCCCCGCCGGGCCTGTCGACGCCTGTCAGGGTGACGAGCAGCCGCCCGTCGACGACCGCCTCGCGCAGGTCTTCGTCCTGGGACACCACCTCCCGTGCGAACGCGGCGGGCTCGGTGCGGTCCAGCAGGAAGACGAAGTGCAGGGCGAAGGGGTCGGCCCATTCGTCCGGGTCCCCGTCCGAGTCGACCATGAAGTTCGCCCGCCACGCGCCCCGGGCCAGGGCGGAGACGAAGACCCCGAGGAAGTCGGCACCGAGCAGGCCGTCGGCGGCGTCGATGATCACGGCGACGTCCTGCTTGCCGTGCCCCGGACCGTGCCAGTCGCCGAGGCAGTCGACCATCGCGTCCCAGTTGTGGCCGAAGTAACCGAGGAAGCCCAGCTCGCGGGCGAACGTCCGGTAGACGCATTGCTCCGTGTCCAGCTCGCCGCCGGCCATCCGCAGTACCAGGCCGTCCCGCGCGAGCAGCTCGGCCTCCGCCCCCGCCACCCAGGGGTCGTCGGCACGCGTGAAGGTGACCCAGGGAGAGCGGCGCTCGGTGAGGGTGGGGAGGAAGGTGCTCATGCGGCATGCTCGCACCCGGGCCGGCCGGGGTCGGCTCAGGCGGTCGGCGGGTGTGGGGCGGTGCGCAGGCCGTCGAAGGCCATGTGGACGACGGCGTCCGCGAGCTGGTCGGTGCCCGTGCCCGAGTGCGGGCGGTACCACTCGACCAGGGAGTTGACCATGCCGAAGAGCAGCCGGGTGGCCAGGCGTATGTCCACGTCGGCCCGCAGGTCGCCCTCCGCCGCGGCGGCCTTGAGCAGGTCCGCGACCTGGTGGTCGAACTCGCGGCGGCGCTCCAGCGCCCAGCGCTCGGTGCGGGTGTTGCCGCGCACGCGCAGCAGCAGCGTCACGTACGGCAGCTCCCCGACCAGCACCTCGACCGTGCGGCGCGTGACGTACTCGACGCGCTCGACCGCCCGGCCGCGTACCGCGCCCGGCTCCTCCAGGATCCCGAAGAGGCCGTCGAGGGCGCGGCTGACGGCCCGCCGCAGCAGTTCCTCCTTGCCCGCGACGTGGTGGTAGATCGAGGACTTCGAGATGCCCGCGGCCTTGGAGAGGTGCTCCATCGAGGTGCCGTCGTAACCGCGCTCGTTGAAGACCTGGACGGCGACGGACAGCAGGGTCTCGGGGGTGTAGGTGTCCCGCTTGGCCGTCGTCACTCGTTCTCCCCCGTGTCGCCTTGGTCGCCCTCGTCGCCGCCGGTCTCGCCGCCGCCGGTCTCGCCGCCGCCGGTCTCGCCGCCGTCCTCGTAGCCCAGTTTGAACAGGGCGAGAGAAGGCGCGTAGCGGCCGCCGGGAACGCGTTCGTCGAGGTTGTGCAGCAGGTCGTAGGCCCAGTCCTGGCCGAGCCGGTCGTGCCACTCGGCCGGACCCACCGGGTAGTTGACGCCGAGCCGCATCGCCGTGTCGATGTCCTCGGCGGAGGCCGCGCCACGGGCGACGGCGTCGGCCGTGAGGTCGATCAGCATCGCGACGGTCCGCGCGACGATCATGCCGGGGACGTCACCGATCACGGAGACCTGCTTGCCCAGCTTCTGGAAGAGGCCGATCGCCTCGGCGAGGGTCCGCTCGCTGGTGTCCCCGCTCGCGGAGAGCGCGATCCGGGTGGCGCCCCGGTAGTCCAGCGCGAGGTCGAAGTAGACGACGTCCGCGAACTCCACGGAGGTCTTGCCGTCCGCGAGGACCAGCTGGCCCTCGCCGGGCAGCTGGATGTACGGGCCGCCCTGCTCGGTGGCCGCGACCGCGATCCCCGCCTCCTCCAGCAGGTCCACCAGGTCGGCGGCCGGGCCGAGGTCGCCGACGACGGTGACCTTCGCCGGCGCCTCCTCGGGCGCGGCGGTGTGCGGGAGCGCGGGCTCGGCGTCCGGGCCGTACGGGTACCAGCCGTGCCCGGTCTTGCGGCCGAGGCGGCCCGACTGGACGAGGCGGCGCTGGGCAAGGGAGGGGGTGAACTTCGGGCTGCGGAAGAAGGACTCCCACACCGAGCGGGTCACGGCCTCGTTGACGTCCTGGCCGATCAGGTCGGTCAGCTGGAAGGGGCCCATCTTGAAGCCGCCGCTCTCCCGGAGCACGGCGTCGATGGTGGCCGGGTCGGCGCCCTGCTCCTCGTACACCGCGAAGGCCTCGGCGTAGAAGGGGCGGGCGATCCGGTTGACGATGAAACCGGGGGTGTCGGCGCAGCGGACCGGTGTCTTCCCCCAGCCGAGGACGGTGCGGTACGCGCGCTCGGCGGCGGCCGGGTCGGTCGCGAAACCGCTGACCACCTCGACGAGCGGGAGCAGCGGGGCCGGGTTGAAGAAGTGCAGGCCGAGGAAGCGGCCGGGGTGCGCGAGCCCGGCGGCGAGCTCGGTGACGGAGAGCGAGGAGGTGTTGGTCGCCAGCAGCGCGTCCGGCGCGACCACCTCTTCGAGGGCGGCGAGGAGCGTCTGCTTCACACTGACGTTCTCGACCACCGCCTCGATGACGAGGGCGGCGCCGGCGAGGTCCGCGAGGTCGCCGGCCGCAGCGATCCGGCCGATCGCCTCCTCGGCCTCGGCGCGGTCCAGGCGGCCCTTCGCGGCCATCCGGTCGACCCGGTCCTGGACGATACCGACGCCGTCGGCGGCGAGCGCGGCGTCGATGTCGTAGATCAGCACGCGGTGGCCCGCGAGGAGGGCGACCTGGGCGATGCCCTGTCCCATGGTGCCGGCGCCGATGACCGCCACAGTGCGGGACCGCTCGATTGCTGTCATGCCCTGATCCTCCCGCACACACTTGTCCACAGGTCCGCCGGGCCCTCTTGTCCCGACCGATCGTTCGGTTACTCTAGCTCCAGTCTGCTCTTCTTCGCCCGGCTCAACGAGGAGTTGGTCCCTGATGGCCGCCGAGCTCACCGTCCCCCAGCTGTCCGCCAAGCACCGGCCCACCCTGGACCAGGCCCTGTCGGCGATCCGCAGCCGCGCCTACTGGTCCCCGCATCCCGAACACCCCAAGGCGTACGGCGAGACCGCGCCCGCCGACGGGCTCGCCGCCTTCGAGGCCGTCCGCGGCACGCGGCTGGACCTGGGCCAGCCCGGTACCGACGGCTGGACGGGCGCCGAGGTGTCCCCCTACGGCCCGGAGCTGGGTGTCGAGTACCCGCACGTGGACCCGGACGTGCTGCTGCCCGCGATGAAGGCCGGCATGAACGCCTGGCGCGACGCCGGACCCGAGGCGCGCGCCCTCGTCTGCATCGAGATCCTGGCCCGCATCTCCGCCCGGACCCACGAGTTCGCGCACGCGGTCATGCACACCAGCGGCCAGGCCTTCATGATGGCGTTCCAGGCGGGCGGCCCGCACGCGCAGGACCGCGGTCTGGAGGCCGTGGCCTACGCCTACGAGGAGCAGACCCGCGTCCCGGGCCAAGCCGACTGGTCGAAGCCGCAGGGCAAGAAGGACCCCCTGGAGCTCGGCAAGACCTTCACGGCCGTCCCGCGCGGTATCGCCCTCATGATCGGCTGCAACACCTTCCCGACCTGGAACGGCTACCCGGGCCTCTTCGCCTCCCTCGCCACCGGCAACGCGGTGCTGGTCAAGCCGCACCCGCGGGCCGTGCTGCCGCTCGCGCTGACCGTCCAGGTCGCGCGGGAGGTCCTCGCCGAGGCGGGCTTCGACCCGAATCTGGTGGCGCTCGCGGTCGAGCGCCCGGGCGAGGGCATCGCCAAGACCCTCGCGGTCCGCCCCGAGATCAAGCTGATCGACTACACCGGGTCCACGGAGTTCGGGGACTGGCTGGAGACCCACGCCCGCCAGGCGCAGGTCTACACGGAGAAGGCCGGCGTCAACACCGTCGTCCTGGACTCCACCGACAACTACAAGGGCATGCTGTCCAACCTGGCGTTCTCGCTGTCCCTGTACAGCGGCCAGATGTGCACCACCCCGCAGAACCTGCTGATCCCGCGCGACGGCATCGCGACGGACGCCGGCCACAAGACCTACGACGAGGTCGTCGCCGACCTCGCCGCCTCGGTCGGCGGCCTGCTGGGCGACGACGCCCGGGCCAACGCGCTCCTCGGCGCGCTGGTCAACCCGGACGTCAGGAGCCGGCTGGAGGCCGCGGCCGCACTGGGCGAGGTCGCGCTGGCCTCCCGGGAGGTCGTGAACCCCGAGTTCCCGGACGCGGTGGTCCGTACCCCTGTCATGGTCAAGCTGGACGCGGCCAAGCCCGACCCGGAGGCGCCGTACCTCTCCGAGTGCTTCGGTCCGGTCTCCTTCGCGGTGGCGGTGGACACCACCGCGGACGCCCTCGACCTGCTGCGCCGCACGGTGCGGGAGAAGGGCGCCATGACGGTGGGCGCGTACACCACGTCGGCCGACACCGAGCGGGCCATCGAGGAGGTCTGCCTGGAGGAGTCCGCGCAGCTCTCCCTGAACCTGACCGGCGGGGTGTTCGTCAACCAGACCGCCGCGTTCTCGGACTTCCACGGCTCCGGCGGCAACCCGGCGGCCAACGCGGCCCTGTGCGACGGCGCCTTCGTCGCGAACCGCTTCCGGGTGGTGGAGGTCCGCCGCCAGGCGTAACCGCGTCGCCGCATCACCCCAGGCAGACCCCGGCCCGGGTGGACCGCAGCCTCCTCCTCCGACCGCTCCTCGGGGAAGGGACGGGAGGAGGCGTCCACCTGGGTCGTGGCCGCAAAGTCACGGCCTAAAAGTCCTCGCCGCCCTGTTCGTGGGCCGGGGGGCCGCCCCAGTGGAAGAGGGTCATGGCCACGCTGGTGGCGAGGTTGTAGCTGGAGACCTGGGGACGCATGGGCAGGGAGACGAGGTGGTCCGCCCGGGCGCGCAGCTCGGGTGAGATCCCGTGGCGCTCCGAGCCGAAGGCGAGCAGGGCGTCGTCCGGGAGAGTGAGGGCGCGGATGTCCGCGCCCTCGGGGTCGAGCGCGTAGAGCGGCCCGGGGGGCAGCTCGTCCAGTTCGAGGCGCTCGACTGTGGTGGCGTAATGCAGCCCGGCCCCGGCCCGGACCACGTTCGGGTGCCAGGGGTCGAGGTCGCCCCGGGTCACCACGCCGGTGGCGCCGAAGCCGGCGGCGAGCCGGACGACGGCTCCGACGTTGCCCAGGTTGCGGGGGTTGTCGAGGACGACGACGGGGGCCGGCCGGGGCACCCGCCCCAGCCCCGCGATGCCGGCGGCCCGGTCGGGCCGGACCGCGAGGGCCGCGACCCCGGTCGGGTGCACGCGAGGCAGCAGTTCCTTGAGCCGGGCCCGCCGCACCAGGCTCACCACGGCGGCCTCGACATCCGGAGCCAGCTCACGGGCCAGCGCCCGTACCGCGGCGGGGTCGTCGGCGATGACCGTCCGCACGTCTGCCCCGAACCGCAGGGCGTGCTTCAGCGCGTGAAACCCGTCGAGCAGTACGAGATCCCCCGCCTGCTCGGCCTCCCGCCATTCCCGCACCGTGTCGTCCATACCCCGACCCTACGGCCCGCCCCCGACCGCTCCGGCCCCGCCGGGGGTCGAGACGCGGGCCCGGGCGGTGGGCCCCGGGGCGGCGCCGCGGGCAGCCGTCAGCGCGGGCCGGGCACGGGCGCGGGCTTCGGCTCGGCGGCATCCTGCGCATCCGGCGCAGGCTCCACCGCCCGCGCCCGCGAGCCCCGCGCGGCGGCCCGTACCCCCAGCCACACCAGGAACCCGGTCGGCAGGAACACCGCGTCCGCGGCGATCATCGCCAAGGAGAAGAACGGCAGCCCCAGCAGCACCGCGATCCCCGCGTGCTCCAGCATCATCAACGCCAGGAGCACGTTCTTGATCCGCCGGTTGAACAGCGTGAACGGAAACGCCACCTGCACCGCCACCGTCCCGTACGACAGCAGCATCACCAGGGTCCCGCTCCCCGCCACCAGCGCCGAGAGCGCCGGCCACGGGGTGAAGTAGTCCAGCCCCAGCGGGTAGTACAGGGCCGTCCCGTCCTGCCAACGGGATCCCTGGATCTTGTACCAGCCCGCCGTCGCGTAGATCAGGCAGACCTCCGCCATGATCACCAGCATGCCCGCGTTGTGCAGCAGGTTGGCCAGGACGTCCAGTACCGCGCGTCCCTCGCCCTCCGGCTCGTAGCGGTCGGCCAGCCACCACAGCCCGCAGACCACCCATACCGCCGCGAACGCCGCCAGCCAGCCGTAGCCGAACCGGCCGGTCGCCGCGCCGAACGCGAGCACCGCGCCCAGCACACCCCACAGCACCGGACCGGCCGCCCCGGCCGTCGCCGTGCCGCGCGTACGGGACCTGCGCGCGTCCAGCGACCAGACCTGCGCGCACCGGGTCAGCACCAGGTAGATCGCCATCAGGTGGATGACGTTGTCCCCGCCGTCGCCCATGAACACGCTGCGGTTCTGCAGCGACAGCACGCCGACCATGAAGAGCACCGACGTCGCCCGCGTCCGCCAGCCCAGCAGCAGCCCCACGCCGGCCAGCACGGACACCGCGTAGACGAGCTCGAACCACAGCGTCGAGTCCGACCACATCAGCACCGTGAAGGCGTGGTTGGACTCGATCAGCCGCTCCGCGAGGCCCCAGCTCCACGGCCCGTCCGGCCCGTACAGCTCGGCGCGGTTCGGGAACTCGCGCAGCAGGAAGAAGAGCCAGGTCGCGGCGAAGCCGATGCGGACCACGGCGCTCTGGTAGGGGCCCAGCGCCTCCCCGGTGACCCGTGCGGCCGCCCGGCCCGCCGCCTCGCGGGCGCGCCTCACAGCGTCCACCACGGCAGCTCCCGGTAGTAGGTCTGGGTGTCGGTGGTCTCGGTGCTCCACTTCGGCGCGGGCACCGCCGTGGTAGCCGAGCGCAGCTGGATCCGCAGGAGGGTGCCGTCCCCCGGCACGGGGGCGAACCGGTTCACCACGATCCGTCGGAGGTACTCCTCGGACAGTTGACCGCGCTCGCCGTTCGGCTTGTTGTCCTCGTCGTGGGATCCGGTGAAGAAGTCCCAGGCCCGGCGGAGCTCGTTCTGCCGGGTGTGGCTCGGCAGCAGGCTGTGCCGGATGGCCTCCCCGTCCTCGGCACTCAGGTCGCGCCAGGGGGTGGTGACCAGCTCGCCGTCCCCTCCCCGGACCTCCGCGCGCGCCTCCACCGCGATGTTCTGCTGCAGCGGGTTGGGCGCGAACAGCTTCCAGTTCTGTTCGAACTCGGGGTAGATCCAGCTGTCGATCGTCTTCGCGTGCTGCCGGCTGACGGTGTTGCTCGGGGCCACGTGCAGGAAGACGAACGCGAGGTGCGTGCAGGCGGCCACCGCGATCACCCCCAGGGCCAGGGCGGTCACGACCCGGTACGGGGCGGAAAGACCGGCTATCCCCGGCGCCCGCGGGGGTGGCGGAGCGGCCCCTTCGGCGGGCTCGTGCTCGTTCGAATCCATCCCCACCCGATCGTCCGGCGTCCACAGGGTTGACCTCAGAGGTTGACACCCTACGGGCCGCCGTCTCACCATTGAAGCGCATGAACCGAACGATCGGTCGGTCGGGCGGACAGCGGACTCTGGCAGGGGGCCGGAATGGTGGCAGTGACCCCGGAGACGGGGCCGGACACGGCCCTCGGGACAGACGGGACGGACGGGACAGGCATGACTGCTGACCTGGGCGCGCAGCTAGCGGCGGCCTTCGACGCGGCCGTGGCGGCCGACGAGCGCGTGGAGCCGCGCGACTGGATGCCGGACGAGTACCGCGCCTCCCTGGTGCGCCAGATGGCCCAGCACGCCCATTCCGAGATCATCGGCATGCAGCCCGAGGCCAACTGGATCACCCGCGCGCCCTCGCTGCGCCGCAAGGCGATCCTGATGGCCAAGGTCCAGGACGAGGCCGGCCACGGGCTGTACCTCTACAGCGCGGCCGAGACCCTCGGCACCAGCCGCGACGAGCTGCTCGACAAGCTGCACTCGGGCAAGCAGAAGTACTCCTCGATCTTCAATTACCCCACCCTGACCTGGGCGGACGTCGGCGCCATCGGCTGGCTCGTGGACGGCGCGGCGATCACCAACCAGGTGCCGATCTGCCGCTGCTCCTACGGGCCCTACGCACGCGCCATGGTCAGGATCTGCAAGGAGGAGTCCTTCCACCAGCGCCAGGGGTACGAGCTGCTCATGGCCCTCTCGCAGGGCACCGAGGCCCAGCACGCGATGGCCCAGGACGCGGTGGACCGGTGGTGGTGGCCCTCGCTGATGATGTTCGGCCCGCCGGACGACGAGTCGGCGCACTCGGCCCAGTCGATGGCCTGGCGCATCAAGCGGCATTCGAACGACGAGCTGCGCCAGCGGTTCGTGGACATCGCCGTCCCGCAGGCCGAGTCCCTCGGTCTGACCCTGCCCGACCCGGACCTGAAGTGGAACGAGGAGCGTGGACACCACGACTTCGGCGCCATCGACTGGGCCGAGTTCTGGAACGTGCTCAAGGGCAACGGTCCCTGCAACGAGGAGCGGATCGGGCAGCGGCGCAGGGCCCACGAGGAAGGCGCCTGGGTGCGCGACGCGGCCGCCGCGTACGCGCGCAAGCAGACGGCACAGCAGGTGGCACAGCAAGCGGCGAAGCACGCCGGACAGAACGAGGAGGCACGGGTATGACGCAGAACTGGCCCCTGTGGGAGGTCTTCGTGCGTTCGCGCCGCGGCCTCTCGCACACGCACGCGGGCAGCCTGCACGCCCCCGACGCGGAGATGGCCCTGCGCAACGCCCGCGATCTCTACACCCGGCGCGGCGAGGGCATCTCGATCTGGGTGGTGCCCTCCACCGAGATCACCGCCTCCTCTCCGGACGAGCGGGACCCCTTCTTCGCGCCGTCCGCCGACAAGCCGTACCGGCACCCCACCTTCTACGACATCCCGGAGGGGGTGAGCCACCTGTGACCAGCACCGACATCACGCGCCTCACCGGCGCAACCGCCGCGGCGGCGCTCGCGCTCGGCGACGACGCGCTGATCCTCTCCCACCGCCTCGGCGAATGGGCCGGACACGCCCCCGTCCTGGAGGAGGAGGTCGCCCTCGCCAACATCGCCCTCGACCTGCTCGGCCAGGCCCGGATCCTGCTGTCCATGGTCGGCGACGAGGACGAGCTGGCCTACCTGCGCGAGGAGCGGTCCTTCCGCAACCTCCAGCTGGTCGAGCAGCCGAACGGTGACTTCGCCCACACCATCGCCCGCCAGCTCTACTTCTCCTTCTACCAGCACGAGGTCTACGGGGAGCTCGCCCGCGGGGACGGACCGTTCGCGCCGCTGGCGGCCAAGGCCGTCAAGGAGACCGCTTACCACCGCGACCACGCCGAGCAGTGGACCCTGCGGCTCGGTGACGGCACCGAGGAGAGCCGCGGCCGTATGCGGGCCGCCCTCGACGCGCTGTGGAAGTTCACCGGCGAGATGTTCCAGCCGGTGGACGGCCTCGACGGCCTCGACCTGACCGCCGTGGAGGAGCGCTGGCTGGCCGCGCTGACCGGCGTACTGGAGGAGGCCGGCCTCGACCTGCCCCAGGGGCCGCGCACCGGCGCCTGGGCCGCGGGCGCCGGACGGCAGGGGCTGCACACCGAGTCCTTCGGCCGGATGCTCGCCGAGATGCAGCACCTGCACCGCAGCCACCCGGGGGCCTCGTGGTGACCGCCGACGCCGGAACGACCCGACTGGAGGCGGAACTGGCCGCGCTGGCCGGCTCCGTCCCGGACCCGGAGCTGCCCGTGCTCACCCTCGGGGAGCTCGGGGTGGTGCGCGGGGTGCGGATGCACGAGGACGGTCATGCCGAGGTCACCCTCACCCCGACCTACACCGGCTGTCCGGCCATCGAGGCCATGTCCGCCGACATCGAACGGGCCCTGACCGGCCACGGCATTCCCGAGGTGCGGGTGACGACCGTGCTGGCCCCCGCCTGGTCGACCGACGACATCAGCGCCGAGGGCCGGCGCAAGCTCTCCGAGTTCGGCATCGCCCCGCCCCGGCCGCACGCGGCCGGCGGGCCGGTCCCGCTGACCCTGTCGGTCCGCTGCCCCCACTGCGGATCCACCGACACCGAGCTGCTCAGCCGCTTCTCCTCCACCGCATGCAAGGCGCTGCGCCGCTGCACCGCCTGCCGCGAACCGTTCGACCACTTCAAGGAGCTCTAGATGGCCGCCCCCCGCCACGGCGCGTTCCACCCGCTGACGGTGGCGGCTGTCGACCGGCTCACCGACGACTCGGTGGCACTGACCCTGCGGGTTCCCGAGGAGCTGCGCGAGGACTACCGGCACGCCCCGGGCCAGCACCTGACGCTGCGCCGCACCGCCCCCGAGGGCGGCACCGAGGTCCGCCGCACCTACTCGATCTGCTCCCCGGCACCGTCCGCGGACGGCCCGGGCCCGGAGCGGCTGCGGGTCGGGGTGCGGCTGGTGGAGGGCGGCGAGTTCTCCACCTTCGCCCACAAGGAGATCGCCGCCGGGGACGTACTGGAGGTCATGGTCCCGGCCGGGCGCTTCGTGCTGGAGCCGGCCGCCGCCCCGGGCTCGGCGCACTACGCGGCGATCGTCGGCGGCAGCGGCATCACGCCGGTGCTGTCGATCGCGGCGACCCTGCTGGCCGCCCGGCCCGACGCCCGTTTCTGCCTCGTGCGCAGCGACCGTACGGCGGCCTCGACGATGTTCCTGGAAGAGGTGGCCGACCTCAAGGACCGGTATCCGGCACGGTTCCAGCTGGTGACGGTCCTGTCCCGGGAGGAGCAGGAGTCCGGGCTACCCTCCGGGCGGCTGGACGAGGAGCGGCTGGCAGCCCTGCTGCCCGCGCTGCTCCCGGTCACGGAGGTGACGGGCTGGTTCCTGTGCGGCCCGTACGGTCTGGTCCAGGGCGCGGAGCGTGCCCTGGGCGCGCTCGGCGTGGCACGGACCCGGGTGCACGAGGAGATCTTCCACGTCGAGGACACCGCGCCGACGGCGGCCCGCGCCGCCGGTTCCGCGGCCCCCGCGCACGGGCGGGTCACCGCACGGCTCGACGGCCGCTCGGGCACCTGGCCGGTCCAGGACGGCGAGTCGCTGCTGGACGCGGTGCTCCGCAACCGCGCGGACGCCCCGTACGCCTGCAAGGGCGGGGTGTGCGGCACCTGCCGGGCCTTCGTGGTCTCGGGCGAGGTCCGGATGGATCGGAACTTCGCGCTGGAGGCCGAGGAGACGGAGGCCGGGTTCGTCCTGGCCTGTCAGTCGCACCCGGTCACCGAGGAAGTGGAGATCGACTTCGACCGCTGAGCGGAACGACGTCCCTTCCGTCCGGCCCGGTCCGGCCCCTGTCCCACGGCAGGGGCCGGACGGTTTTCAAGGCCTGTCCATTTACCAGAACATGTTCTATCTTGACGCACCGTCAGACACGACACTGTCGGACGCGACACCGTCAGACCTGAACGACGCGGGAGGACAGGCAGTGGACTTCACCTTCACCGAGGAGCAGCAGGCCGCCGTCGAGGCGGCCCGGGCCGTCTTCGCGGATGTCGCGCCCGACGGCGTGCCCAGCCCCGCGCTGACCCCGGGGGCCGTCGCCGACGACTTCGACCGCCCGCTGTGGGCCAAGCTCGCCGCATCGGACCTGCTGAGCCTGGTCCTCGCCGAAGAGCACGGAGGAGCGGGCCTGGACGCCGTCGCCCTGTGCCTGGTGCTGCGCGAGTCCGCCAGGGTCCTGGCGCGGGTCCCGCTGCTGGAGCACTGCGCCACCGCGATGGCCGTGCAGGCACACGGCAGCCCCGAACTGGCCGCCACCCTGCTGCCCGGCGCCGCGAACGGCACCCTCGTGCTCACCGCCGCCGCCCACGGGCGCTCCGGCCACGACCCGGCCGAACTCGCCGTCATCGCCCGCCGCGAGGGCGAGGCGTGGATCCTGGAGGGTACGCAGACCGCGGTTCCCTGGGCGCACAGCGCGGACTGGATCGCCGTACCCGCGCACACCGGCGAGGGCGAGGCCGTCCTCGCACTCGTCCCGCGTGCCGCCGAAGGGCTGGCCCTCGCCGAGCAGGTCTCCACGAGCGGGGAGCGGCTCGCCGAACTCGCCCTCGACGGCGTGCGGGTGGACGCGACGCACCTCATCGAAACCCCGGGAGCCTGGGAGCGGCTGCGCCAGCTCCTCGCCACCGGCACCTGCGCGCTGGCGCTCGGACTCGGCGAGAACGTCCTCACCATGACCAGCCAGTACACCGGCAAACGCGAGCAGTTCGGCTTCCCGGTGGCCACCTTCCAGGCCGTAGCGGTCCAGGCCGCCGACCGGTACATCGACCTGCGCGCCATGGAGGTCACCCTGTGGCAGGCCGCCTGGCGGCTCGACGCCGCCACCGGCGGCGCCGGTGGTCCACTGCCGAGTTCCGGTGATGTCGCGGTCGCCAAGATCTGGGCCTCGGAGGGCGTGCGCCGGGTCGTACAGACCGCCCAGCACCTGCACGGCGGCTTCGGCGCCGACACCGACTACCCGCTGCACCGCTACCACGCGTGGGCCAAGCAGCTGGAGCTCCAGCTCGGCCCGGCCGCCGCGCACGAGGAGGCCTTGGGCGACCTGCTGGCCGCCCACCCCCTCGCCTGAGCCGGCTCCTCGTCAGAGGACGAAGGCCGGGTTCCCGTTGTCCGTCACCATCGGGCGCCCGGCACCGTCCCAGGCCTTCATCCCGCCGTCGACGTTCACCGCGTCGATCTCCTGGCGCACCAGGTACTGGGTGACCTGCGCGGAACGCCCGCCGACCCGGCACATCACATACACCCGGCGGCCGTCCTCGACAGCCTCGGTCAGCTCCCCGAAGCGGCTCACGAAGTCGCTCATCGGGATGTGCAGAGCACCCTCGACGTGGCCGGCCGCCCATTCGTCGTCCTCACGGACGTCGAGGACAAAGCCTTCGGAGGGCACCGCGGTGGCGTCCACCGAGGGAAGCGGTCCGAAGTTCATAGCTGTCGCCTTCTCTCTTCACGAATCTGCTGCCAACCTATCCGACCAGCCGGTACGGGCGGGCCGGGCTCACTCGGCGGCGAGCTCCGCCGCCAGCTCCGCCTCGCGCTCGGAGACCTGCGCGAGGAGCTGCTCCGCGATCTCCTCCAGCAGCCGGTCGGGATCTGCGGGCGCCATCCTCAGCATCGACCCGATGGCGCTGTCCTCCAGCTCCTTGGCCACGAGCGACAGCAGCTCCTTGCGGCGTGCCAGCCACTCCAGCCGGGCGTACAGCTCCTCGCTCTCGCCCGGCACCGCCGCCTCGGGGGCCGGTCCGGCCGCCCACTCCTCGGCCAGGTCGCGCAGCAGCCCCTCGTCACCGCGCCCATAGGCGGCGTTGACCCGCGCGATGAACGCGTCGCGCCGCTCCCGCTCGCCTTCATCCTGGGCGAGGTCGGGGTGGGCCTGTCGGACCAGCTCGCGGTAGAGGCGGCGCACCTCCTCCGAGGGCCGCACCCGCTCCGGGGGCCGCACGGGCCGGTCGGTCAGCATCGCGGAGGCGTCGTCGGAGATCCCGTCCGAGCCCAGCCAGTCGTGGAACAGCTCGTCCACGCCGGGCATCGGCATGACCAGCGAGCGCGCTTCCTCCGCCCGTCGCAGGTCCTCGGGATCGCCGCTGCGGGACGCCTTCGCCTCGGCGATCAGGGCGTCCAGTTCGTCGAGCCTCGTGTACATGGGGCCGAGCTTCTGGTGATGCAGGCGGGAGAAGTTCTCCACCTCCACCCGGAAGGTCTCCACCGCGATCTCGAACTCGATCAGCGCCTGCTCGGCGGCCCGCACGGCCCGCTCCAGGCGCGCCTCCGGGCGCTCCCCACCGGTGACGGAGGAGTCACCGGAATCACCGGGGACTGTCTGCTCAGGCTGCTCGGTCTGCTCGCTCACCCGGCCAGCCTACGGCCCGCCCGCGCGGGCGATGTTTCACGTGGAACACCGCCCGCCGCGACCGGGCCTCCTACGGCTCCGGCCGGACCGCTCAGGCCCTGGTCGGAGCACCCACGGACACCCGCGGAAGACCCCCGGAACGCGGTCAGACCCCGGTCTCCGCCGCGATCCGGCCGGCCCGCACCGCCGCCACCAGATCGGCGTGATCGGCCTCGGTGCGGTCGGCGTAGGCCACGGCGAAGGTGGCCATCGCCGCGTCCAGCTCGTCGTTCTTCCCGCAGTACCCGGCCAGCAGCCGCGGGTCGACGCTGTGCGCGTGCGCCCGGGCCAGCAGGGCTCCGGTCATCCGCCCGTAGTCGTCGATCTGGTCGACGGCCAGCGCCGCCGGGTCCACGCTGCCCTTGCGGTTGCGGAACTGCCGCACCTGGAAGGGGCGGCCCTCCACCGTGGTCCAGCCCAGCATGATGTCGGAGACCACCTGCATCCGCTTCTGCCCGGCCACCACCCGCCGGCCCTCGTGCTCCTCCGGCGCCGGGACGAAGCCCAGCCCGGGCAGGTGCGGCAGCAGCACCGAGGGCCGCGCCTCCTTGACCTGGAGGACCAGCGGCTCGCCCCGGTGGTCCAGCAGCAGGACCACGTACGAGCGGGTGCCGACGCTCCCGGTGCCCACCACGCGGAAGGCCACGTCCTGGATCGTGTACCGGGCCAGCAGCGGCAGCCGGTCGCCCTGGAGCGTCTGCAGGTAGGGGCCGAGCGAGGCCGCCACGGCCGCCGCCTCCCCGTCCCCGACCCGGCGCAGCACGGGCAGCGCGTCGACGAAACGGCGGCCGCCGTCCGGCCCTATCACCGTGGACTTGGTGGCGAACCGCGCGGAGGTGTTGTTGCGGGCCTTCTCCGAGACCCGCTCCAGCGTGCCCAGCAGATCGTGGGCGTCGGCGTGCGAGACCAGTTCCTCGTCCGCGATGGCGTTCCACGCGTCGAGGGCGGGCAGCTTCGCCAGGAGCCGCATGGTGTGCCGGTAGGCCCCCACCGCGTCCTGGGCGGCCGCCCGGCAGGTGACCTCGTCCGCGCCGGCCACCCGGCCCGCGAGCACCAGCGAGGCCGCCAGCCGCTTCACGTCCCACTCCCACGGGCCGAACACGGTCTCGTCGAAGTCGTTGAGGTCGATGACGAGCCGCCCGCGCGCGTCCCCGTACAGACCGAAGTTCGCCGCGTGCGCATCGCCGCAGATCTGCGCGCCGACCCCGGTCACGGGACCAGCGGACAGGTCGTGGGCCATCAGCCCGGCGGCCCCGCGCAGGAACGCGAAGGGGTTCGCGGCCATCCGGCCGACCCGTATCGGCGTCAGGTCGGCGACCCGCCCGGCGTTGGACTCCTCCACCGCGCGCACGGCGTCCGGCCGGCCGGCCGGCGCCACGAAGGCGGCGTGCGCCGACCGCGGCAGGCGGGCGCGCAGCGCCTTGCCCTCCTCCTTCGGCGAACCGGCCGCCACCCTCGGCGCGAAGCCCGCCACGTCCGGAATCCGCTGACCCGCAATCGCCGCCATCGACGCCGCCCCCACCCGTTCACTTCATTGATCGCTTCTCGAACGGGCTGACCGTATCTACAGCCCGGCGTCCCTGGCCAGCAGCGCCGCCTGCACCCGGTTCTCGCAGTCCAGCTTCGCCAGGATCCGGCTCACGTACGTCTTCACGGTCGCCTCGCTCATGTGCAGCCGCCGGCCCGCCTCCGCGTTGGACAGGCCCTCGCCCAGCAGCGCCAGCACACCGCGCTCCCGGTCGCTGAGCTCCGCGACCTGACGCCGGGCCACCTCCCCGCGCCCGGCGGCCTTCCCTGACGCCAGCTGGTCCACCACGTGCCGGGTCGCCCCCGGCGAGAGGTACGCGTCCCCGGCGGCGGCCGCCCGGACCGCCCCGATCAGCTCGCCCGGCGCCGAGTCCTTCAGCAGGAATCCCGCACCGCCCTCGCCCAGCGCCCGCAGCACGTTCTCCTTCTCGCCGAAGGTGGTCAGGATCAGCGCCCGCACCTCCGGCACGGCCCGCCGCAGCTCGCCCAGCGCCGACAGCCCGTCCATCACCGGCATCTGGATGTCCAGCAGCATCACGTCGGGCGCGTGCGAGCGGGCCAGGTCCACCGCCTCCCTGCCGTTCGCCGCCTCCGCGACGACCTCGATGTCCGACGCCGAGGTCAGGATCATCCTGATCCCGGCCCGGATCAGTGGCTCGTCGTCAGCGATCACCACTCTGATCACTTCGGCTGTCACCCCACGCTCCTACTGCTTGACCTCGTACTCCTGCTTGTCCACGAGCTTGCCGTCCTGGAAGCAGAACCGGAAGATCCGGTCCGTTCCGAGGGTGCTCGGCTGATTCTCGGCCAGCAGGGCCAGACAGTCCGAGCCCGCCGGCCTGGGCGGCCCCTTGCGGGCGGCCCCGGCGGTCATGAAGTTCTCCCCGGTCGGCAGCCGGTCGCGGACGGACTGCTCCGTCTCGCCCACCTGCACGGCGTCGAACTCGTCCCGGTCGATCATCGCGTCACTCGCCGAGTCGATCAGCAGCACCACTCCGGCGCCGAACACGATCACGAGCAGCACCACCGCCGCGAAGGCGATCCCGCAGCCCACCGCGACGCCACCCGACCGGCTGGGCATGCGCACCGCCAGCTCCCGGTCCACCGCCTGCCAGTCCATCGGCTGCTCGCCGCCCCGCCCCGGCAGCGGACCGCCCGCGTACGCGTGCGCCTGCTGCCCGAAGTCGTCGGCCACGTCCGCCACTCCGGCCGGCTCCGCCCCGTACGGCAGGACCCCGGCCACCCGGAACCCGCCGCCCTCGGCGGGGCCCGCGTGCACCATCCCGCCGACCAGCCGGGCCCGTTCGCGGAGCCCCGTCAGTCCCTGCCCGCCCGACACCACCTCGTCGGCCGCCGGACCGGCCGACGGTCCGTTGGCGATCTCCACGACCAGCGAGTCGTCCTCGAACCTCAGCTCCACCGTGATCGGCGCACCCGGCGCGTGCTTGTACGCGTTCGTCAGGGCCTCCTGAACGATCCGGTACGCGGCGTGGTCGCACGCCGCCACCAAGGGTCTCGGCCGGCCCGAC
The DNA here is from genome assembly GCF_053611065.1 of Streptomyces sp. NPDC054840. Taxonomy (NCBI): domain Bacteria; kingdom Bacillati; phylum Actinomycetota; class Actinomycetes; order Kitasatosporales; family Streptomycetaceae; genus Streptomyces; species Streptomyces sp. NPDC054840. The sequence continues at coordinate 14,128 of NZ_JBSGZP010000006.1, read as the reverse complement.
GTGGTCATCCGGACGTCGGTCCCCGAGCCCCGGGCCGCCTCCACCACCCCCGCGATGCCGGCCACCCCGCGCGCCGCGGGCTGGGCCTCCTCCACGGGCGCGGGCGCCTCCACCCCGTCGCGCAGGATGCCGACGACCTCGCGCAGCTCGTGCATGGCGGCCACGGAGGCCTGCCGCAGCACGCCCACCGCCTCACGCTGCCGGTCGGTGAGCTTCGGATCCACCTCCAGCGCACCGGTGTGCACGGAGATCAGCGCCAGCTGATGCCCGAGGCTGTCGTGCATGTCCTGGGCGATGCGCTGGCGCTCGCGCAGCCTCGCCTGCCCGGCGACCATGGCCCGCTCGCGCAGCAGCTGCCCGTTGCGCTCCTGGAGCGCGCGCAGCAGGGTGCGGCGCTGCGACCAGTAACGGCTGGCCAGACCCGGCATCACGGTCGTCGCCAGGAACATCAGCGTGGAGAACACGATCACGAGCAGCGGCTGCATCTGTGACCGCTGGTCCACCACGCTGCAGCCGATCGCGGCCACGAAGGCCAGCGTGAAAGCGGCCAGCGCCCGGCTCACCCCGACGATCCGCCGGCCGGCCGACCAGCCCAGCAAGGGCAGGACGAAGAAGGCCCCGGGCAGGAAGGTGACCACGCCCGACGCGAGCACGAGGGTGCTCCCCGGCAGCCTGCGGCGCGTCAGCGTCCACGCCACCGCCACCACGGCTCCGAGCAGCATGCGCCGCCCGGAGGCGTTGCTGACCTCCTCGACGCCCAGGCCGAGGAGGGCCAGCACGCCGCCGAGGGCCAGGTCCCCCACCAGCATCCGCCGGGTCCACGGCTCCGGGCCCCTCAGCCAGTCCCGGCCGGCACGCGTCTTCGCCTTCACATCCACGCGCCCGACCCTAGATACCCGCGCCCCCGGCCGGCCGCCCTCTTTCGTCGCGCCCCGCACGACGAAAGTCGACGGCCGCCCCGTCCGCAGGTCCTCCCGCAGAGGCGAGGGCGGCCGTCCGCACTCCTTCACCGATACCGGACCACCCGCACACCGGACTCGCGGAAGCCGTCCAGATCCCGCAGCTCCTCGGCGGCGGAGTCGATCAGCCCCACCATCCCCGACTCGCTGTGCAGCCCCGCGAGGAGCAGCCCGGTGCTCTCCCGCCCCCGTGCGTCCAGCCGCCGTACCCACACCAGGGCCCGGCCCCCGGCCGGCAGAGCCCTGAGGCCCTGGACCGCCGCGGCCACCGTCGGATACTCCGCGACGGACAGCACCGGGCCCAGTGCCGCCATCGTGGAGGTGAACCATTCGGCCTTGTCCGGCGCGGGCACCGGCCCCGCGGGCTGGTCCCGGTCCCAGGCGGCCAGGAAACCCCAGGGGTCGGAGTTGGGCAGCAGGAACGGCTCCTGCGGCCCCTTCGGCACGACCACCGCGGCGTCGAGCATCGCGCGACGCCAGTCACCGGTACGCAGCGCGGCCGTCGTCTGGCAGGCGAACAGCCACCCCCGGGCGGTCTCGTCCTCCGAGGCCGGCTCCACCAGCTCGACCGGTTCCGCGTACGTCTCCCTCAGCCACCGCTCGGCCTTGTGCCGGGCGGTGGCGAGGTCGGGCGCGGTCGTCACGGCCCCGGCCTCGGGGACGACACGGGCGAAGACCAGCTGCAGCACCCCGACCTGGTCCAGGCGTGCCAGCCCGCCGGTCATCCCGTCCAGGAACACCACCTGACCGCTGTTGTTGTGCGCGTACAGCAGGTGCCCGCTGACCTCGGTGCCGCCGATGACCCGCCGTACCCACACCACTCCCTGGGTGTCCGGTCCGGTCTCCTCGGCGCGCGCGATCACCTCGTCCCAGCTCGCGCACCGCAGCTCGCGGGCGGCGGGGAAGTAGCGGCGCAGCAGCAGCTCCCACCAGCCGGGCGCCTCGTGCGAGGGCTGCCACGGCAGCGGCGACGAGGGGCCGCCCGCGATCGCGGCGGCCGTCGTGACCACGCAGCCGCGCGCGTTCAGCCGCCTCGCCTGCGCCTGCGGGTCTCGCTCGACCGGGTCGTGCGTGTACGCCGAGGCGTCGCCCCACGGATCGTTCGAGGCGGGATGGAACGGCTCCCCGTAGTCCTTGGGCACCACGAGCGACGCCGCCAGCATCGGCGTACGCGGGTACCCCGGTTGCTCGATGGTCCGGCAGGCGAACAGCCAGGTCCCGGCGTCCTCGGCGACGGGGTCGATGCCCACCAGCTCGACGAGCCCGTTGTACGTGGACAGCAGCCACTCCAGCGCTGTCTGCCACGGCTCCGCCTTCGAGGTCTTCGCCGTGCCGGCCCGCTCCCAGCCGCCGTGGCGCACGTAGGCGAGGTACTCGTCGAGGGGCAGGTGCGTCGGCGGGAAGTCCACCCGGGACCCGTCCTTGGCCACGATCACCAGTTTGTTGAACGGACCCACCAGGGGATCCCCGGCGTCGATGCTCTCCTGGGTGTCGTACCGGACGATCCAGGCCAGCTCGTGCTCCTGCGTGAGCTCCGGCTTCAGCACGATCGTCCACGGCTCCGAGGCGAACGCCTGATCGAGGCGGGTCCGGGCCGCTTCGACGGCCTCGTTCAACGTGAGCATTTCTGATTCCTGACGACGCTAGCGGTAGGGGACATGGGCGATCTCGCTGATGTTGTGTGTCTCAAGTGTGGCCAGCTTCCCCGTCTGGCCGTCCAGGAAGACGACCCCGTGAGGGGTGTTCACCGCGTTGAAGACGTGGCCGGCCATGCCGTGGCGGGAGATCGCGACCACACTGCGCGAGTCCGGCCCCCGCGCTTCCAGGTCCTTGACGATGTCGTCGTAGTTGCCGACGACCTTCTTCGCGCTCGGTTCCACACCGAGCTCCTTGTACGGGATGTCGCCCGGCCCGGTCTTCGGCGCGGCCGAGACCTCCACCCCGTCCAGCCGGCGGTCCAGCGTGACCACGTTGTTGGTGCAGTTGTACTGGTAGCCCGGCATGTTCGTATGGTTCATGTCCTTGAGCCACGGGTACTGGTCGTCGACGAACTTCTGGGCGTCCTTCTTCCCGACGGAGTCGGCGTGGATCGAGGGCCGCTCGGTCACGCCCTTCGTCGGCTTCGCCAGGTGCGACCAGGCCGACGGCTTCGTCGCCGCCGTCTCCGCGAGCCGCACGCCCGCCCGGGCGCCGCCGAACCCCTTGGTGCCGAGCAGTTCCGGCACGAGCCGGCCCAGCCCCTCCGACGGGTCGTTCTTGAAGCTGTCGATCAGCGCGCCCGGGATCCGCTCCGGGTGGGCGGCGGTCGAGACCAGCCCCGCCAGCGTCATGTTGAGGTTCTGCTGGTACTCGGCGGGGTGGGTGAGGTTGTACGGGTCCATCGGGTTCAGGCCGCGCGCGAAGTTGAGCAGCCCCGCCGTGCCCTTGACCACGCCGCCGACGAAGTGGTTGAGCTCCACCGCCTGGCCGGCGAAGTGGTCGGTGATCCCGGCCAGCGCCCGGTCCGTCGCCGAGGGCTCCTTCGGGGCGTGCGCCAGCGCCGCCTCCATCGCCTTGGCCACGGTCCCCGCGGCCTCGTCCCGCTGCCTGCGGGCCTCGTTCAGGATCTCGTGGGCCCGCCTGGCGTCGGCCTTGCCCACGTCGCCCGGCTTCTGCGGCACCGGTCCGGGATCCTTGCCGGCCTCAGCCGCCGCGGTGTACGCGTGAGCCTTGGCGGCGTAGTCGTCGTGGGCGTCCTTGGCGGCCTTGACGGCCGCCTTGTACAGGTCGATGGCCTGCTGCGCCTGCTTCTGCGCCCACTCCACCGTCTCCGCGTACCGCGTCAGCGCGCCCGCGGCGGCCTCGCAGGCGTCGGAGGCGTGCAGCCAGTCCGTGGGGTGCATCGCGAACTTCTCGCGGAACGCGTCGGCCGCCTGCCCCTTCCAGTGGCCCGAGTCCAGCGCCCGCATGCCCTGCCCGACCCGGTCGAACGCCCCCTGGAAGTCGCTCAGGTGCTTCGCCGACTCCCGGATCTTCGCAGGCTTGCCGTGGACGAGCTCGTTCGCCTGCTCGGTCTGGCCGAGCTGCTGCTCGCCGACCGAAGCACCCAGGTCCGAGGCGAAGTCGTCGCCCCAGTCCTCGACCTTGTCCGCCCAGTCGTCCGCCCCGACGTACTCCAGGCCGGCGCCGATCCCGTCGGTGGCCTTGTCGACGCCCTGCCCGACGACCTTCTTCGTCTCCTCCCATCCGTCGTCCAGCTTCTGCAGACCCTTGTCCAGCAGACCGCCCCAGTCCGTCATCAGCGCTCTCCGCCCGACGGCTGCGGCTGCGGCTGCGGCTGCGGCGCCGGACCGACCCAGTCGTCGACGGCCGCGTCCACCTCGTCCCGCATCCCCGTCGCGTTGATGATCTGGTTGCCGAGGAGCATGTCGGAGCTGTTGACGTCCCGCACCGCGCCCTTCCAGGCTTCCTTGCTGTTCTCGCGCGCCCGGTCGAAGGACTCGTCGCTGTAGTCCGCGTCCCGGACCTGCGTGTACACGTTGTCGGAGAGAACCCCGCCCCAGTCCTTGTCGATGATCTCCTTCTCCGACGCGTACGGATTACCCATCGCGGAGTTCGTGAGGACCTTGAAACTGCCCTGGATGTACTGGTCCTGCTCGTGCATCACACCCGCCGACAGACCGACGTCGAACGCGAACCGGTTCCCCTGCTGCACCAGGGCCCGTACACCCCACTCCCAACGCTCGCAGAACGTCTTCATCGAAGCCGTCAGGCCCTCGTGCCCGCTCTCCATGCCCGAGAGCGCCAGATCCGAGAAGCCCCGGCCCATGCTGGCCGAACCCACCATGCCGAGCTCCTTCAGCTCGCCCAGCGTGTCCGTGATGCCCTTCGCTATCTGTCCCAGCGCCTGCTTCGAGACATCGACGTCCGCCCCGTCCCCGCTCACGCGTACTCCTCCTGTCCGTCCCCGTCGAGCGCCGCACCGTCCGGCACCAGCCCCCGCACCGGCGGGAAGACGATCCCGTCCGGCCCTGCCGCGTCCAGCGCCACCCCGCACGGGAAGTCCAGCGCCGGGATCACCTCGTCCAGCAGCCGCGCGCCGACGATCCGCCGGTACGGCCACTCCCGCTCCGCCTCACCTCGCGCGTCGGCGAACCGGGCCAGGGTCCGGGGCTCCGAGAACGCGCAGATCCAGTCCAGGCCGCCGAGCTCCGCCGTCCACAGGCCGGCGCGGTCGTCCAGCGGCACCAGCACCACCCGGCTGCGGAAATCCGCCAGCCGCTCCAGCACCGCCTCGCGGGCCGCCTCCGCATCCACCTCACCGGCATGATCCGGCTCACGCGCCGGTGCGGTCGGCTCCAACGGTGCCCCGGCGTCCACCCGCTGCGTCGCGGCGGCCCTCAGCCGCCCCCACTCCTCGTCGAAATCCACCCACGACTCCTCGTACCGACCGGCAAGCACGATCGCGCACGTCCGGCGCCGGCGGCCACAACTGGTCTCACAATTCGGACAGTTGGCTCACCCTAACCCCGTCCTCCGACAGGACCGCAGCTCAGGGGCCCCGAGGAGGGACGTACGTCACACCCGCACGCGAAGCGGGGAAACACGAAACGGCCGCCACCGCTTTCGCAGTGACGACCGTTTCGTCGATGTGGGCGAGGGGGGATTTGAACCCCCACGTCCCGAAGGACACTGGCACCTGAAGCCAGCGCGTCTGCCGTTCCGCCACTCGCCCGAGCGGCGCCCCAGTGGATCTTCCCTTTCGGGCCTTTCCCCTGGCGACGTCGAAACATTAGCACGGAGAACGGGGTGGATTCACATCGCTTTCCCGGCACCCACGCACCCCGCCGCGGACGGCCCCTCCCGCACTCCGCTCCCGGTGCGGGACACTGTCCCTGGGGCGCCCCTACGATCCCTTGTGAGGACCAACACTCGTCCTCACAGGAACGATGGGGAACCACCCGAATCCGCCACGCGTGGATACGATCAGTAAGCAGTACAGGGCGACAGTGACGGAGGAGGTGCCCCATGGGAGTTCTGAAGCGGTTCGAGCAGCGACTCGAAGGTCTGGTGAACGGCACCTTCGCCAAGGTGTTCAAGTCCGAGGTCCAGCCGGTGGAGATCGCCGGAGCCCTCCAGCGGGAGTGCGACAACAACGCCACCATCTGGAACCGCGAGCGGACCGTCGTCCCCAACGACTTCATCGTCGAGCTCAGCGCCGGTGACTACGACCGCCTGAGCCCCTACTCCGGGCAGCTCGGTGACGAGCTCGCGGGCCTCGTCCGCGACTACGCCAAGCAGCAGCGCTACAGCTTCATGGGCCCCATCAAGGTCCACCTGGAGAAGGCCGACGACCTCGACACCGGGCTGTACCGGGTCCGCAGCCGCACCCTCGCCTCCAGCACCTCCCAGCCGCAGGCCCCCCAGGGCGGGCAGCAGGGTGGTCAGGCGGCCCAGGGCGGCTACGGGTACCCCCCGGTCGCGGCCCCGCCCATGCCCAGCGCCCCGCCCCCCGGCGGACCCGGCGCTCGGCGGCCCGCTCCGGGCGGACCCGCCGGACCGGCCCCCGCGGCCGGCCCGGGTGGTCCCCGGCGCCACTGGATCGAGATCAACGGCACCCGCCACCAGATCTCGCGCCCCACGCTCGTACTCGGCCGAAGCACGGAAGCCGACGTGCGGATCGACGACCCCGGCGTATCCCGCCGGCACTGTGAGATCCGGACCGGAACGCCCTCGACGATCCAGGATCTCGGGTCCACCAACGGCATCGTGGTGGACGGGCAGCACACCACCCGCGCTACGCTCCGCGACGGCTCGCGGATCGTCGTGGGCAGCACCACCATCATTTATCGGCAAGCCGAAGGGTGAAGCGGGGGCAATGTCAGAGCTGACCCTGACGGTCATGCGGTTGGGTTTCCTGGCCGTTCTGTGGCTGTTCGTCATCGTGGCCGTTCAGGTCATCCGCAGCGATCTCTTCGGGACGCGCGTGACCCAACGCGGCTCCCGTCGTGGTGGCGGCGGCGCCGGCGGCGCCCCGCAGCAGGCGGGCGGCCGCCAGGCCGCGCCTCCGCAGCAGCGCCAGCGGCGCGGGGCACCCACCAAACTCGTCGTCTCCGAGGGCATCCTCACGGGAACCACGGTGGCCCTCGCCGGCCAGACGATCACGCTTGGCCGCGCGCACGACTCCACGATCGTGCTGGACGACGACTACGCGTCCAGCCGCCATGCCAGGATCTATCCCGACCGTGACGGCCAGTGGATCGTCGAGGATCTCGGGTCCACCAACGGCACGTATCTCGACCGGACCCGGCTGACCACCCCGACGCCCATTCCGCCGGGCGCACCGATCCGCATCGGCAAGACCGTCATCGAGCTGCGGAAGTAGTACGAGAATGAGCGAGCGGAGCGAGCGCGCGGCGGCGATCCGTCCCACCGAGGGCACGGACCCGAGCGCGCTCCCGACCGGAGGGTGGGCAGTGTGGCTCGAGACCGGTTGTACCCGGAGGCAGCTTCGTCGACAGGGCAGGTGCGCATGAGTCTGTCCTTGCGGTTCGCCGCCGGATCACACAAGGGCATGATCCGTGAGGGGAACGAGGACTCCGGCTACGCCGGTCCCCGGCTCCTCGCGATCGCCGACGGCATGGGAGGCCAGGCCGCCGGCGAGGTCGCGAGCTCCGAGGTGATCTCCACCCTCGTGCAGCTCGACGACGACGTCCCGGGCTCCGACATCCTCACCTCCCTGGCCACGGCCGTGCAGCGCGCCAACGACCAGCTGCGGGTGATGGTCGAGGAGGATCCGCAGCTGGAGGGCATGGGCACCACCCTGACCGCCCTGCTGTGGACCGGCCAGCGTCTCGGCCTCGTCCACGTCGGCGACTCCCGCGCCTACCTGCTCCGCGACGGCGTCCTCACCCAGATCACCCAGGACCACACCTGGGTGCAGCGCCTCGTCGACGAGGGGCGCATCACGGAGGAAGAGGCCACCACCCACCCGCAGCGCTCGCTCCTGATGCGCGCGCTCGGCAGCGGGGACATCGTCGAGCCCGACCTCTCCATCCGTGAGGTCCGGGCCGGTGACCGCTACCTGATCTGCTCAGACGGGCTCTCCGGCGTCGTCTCCCACCAGACCCTGGAGGAGACCCTCGCCGACTACCACGGTCCCCGCGAGACCGTGCAGTCGCTGATCCAGCTCGCGCTGCGCGGCGGCGGACCCGACAACATCACCTGCATCGTCGCCGATGTCCTCGACACCGACAGCGGTGACACCCTCGCCGCGCAGGTCAGCGACACCCCGGTGGTCGTCGGCGCGGTCGCCGAGAACCAGCACCAGCTCTTCGACGGCGGCAACGCCATGCAGACCCCCGCCGGCCGGGCCTCGGGCCTCGGCCGCCAGGGCCAGCCCCCCGCCGGCGCCTTCGGCCCCCCCGGCAGCGGCGACGCCACCGGCTACGGGTACTCCTCCGACCAGGGCAAGGGCGCCGGCGCGTACGGCACCTTCGGCGAAGCCGACGCCTACACGGGCGACCCCGGCTACGAGGACACGTACGACCACCCCCGCAGGCGCCGCAGCAAAGGGCGCAAGTGGACCACCCGTACGCTGACCCTGCTCATCGTCGCCGGTGTCGTCGGCGGTGGCCTCTACGCGGGCTGGCGCTGGACCCAGACCCAGTTCTACGTAGGGGTGAAGGGTGAACACGTCGCGCTCTTCCGCGGCATCAGCCCGAAGCTGGGGCCGCTGGAGCTCTCCAAGGTGGACACCGACCGCCCCGACATCGAACTGAAGTACCTGCCGCCCTTCAAGCGGAAGCTGGTCGAGGCCACCATCAGCGAGAACAGCTTCGACGCGGCGCGCAAGAAGCTCGACGATCTCGGTGTCCAGGTGTCCGCCTGCAAGAAGGACGAGGAACGCCGCAGCGCCGAGGCGCAGAACAGCCAGACGCCCGCCCCCAGCCTGACTCCCGAGGAGCAGCAACTGGTCGGGCTGTGCGGCAAGTAGTAGACATACGCGGGCGCAGGGGGCCTGCCACACCATGAGCGTTGTCACCAATACGACCACCATCGGCGCCATCGAGCTGCCGAGCAGGCGGAACACCGAGCTCCTGCTGCTCGGCTTCGCCGTGCTCATCCCGATGTTCGCCTACGCCAACGTGGGCCTCGCGATCAACGGAACGCTGCCCCCCGGCATGTTCCTCTACGGCCTCGGCCTCGGCGCCCTCGCCGGGATCGCGCACTTCGTCGTGCGCCGGTACGCCAAGTACGCCGACCCGCTGCTGCTGCCGCTCGCCACGCTCCTCAACGGGCTGGGCCTGGTCCTGATCTGGCGCCTGGACCAGTCCAGGCGCCTGCAGAACCTCGCGAAGACGGCCTTCGGCGGGTTCTCCCCATCCGCGCCCCGCCAGATGATGTACACGGCGGTCGCCATCGCCCTGTTCGCCGCCGTCCTGCTGATCCTCAAGGACCACCGCGTCCTGCAGAGGTTCACGTACATCTCGATGGCCGGCGCCCTGGTCCTGCTGATCCTGCCCGTCATCCCGGGCCTCGGCGCCGATGTCTTCGGTGCCAAGATCTGGATCAGCGTGGGCGGCTTCTCCATCCAGCCCGGTGAGTTCGCGAAGATCGTCATCGCGATCTTCTTCGCCGGCTACCTGATGGTGAAGCGCGACGCGCTCGCGCTGGCCAGCCGCCGCTTCATGGGCCTCTACCTGCCGCGCGGCCGCGACCTCGGCCCGATCCTGATGATCTGGGCGATGAGCCTGCTCGTCCTCGTCTTCGAGAACGACCTCGGCACCTCGCTGCTCTTCTTCGGCATGTTCGTGATCATGCTGTACGTGGCCACCGAGCGCACCAGCTGGATCGTCATCGGCCTGCTCATGTCGGTGGGCGGCGCCGTGGTCGTGGGCACCTTCGCCAGCCACGTCAAGGTCCGCGTCACCGCCTGGCTGGACCCCTTCGCCTGCTACACCACCTCGGGTGCCTGCGAGCAGGTCGGCCAGTCGATCATGAGCTTCGGTTCCGGCGGGGTGCTCGGCGCCGGCTGGGGCCAGGGCAACTCCGACCTCATCGGCTTCGCCGCCAACTCCGACTTCATCTTCTCCACCGTCGGAGAAGAGCTCGGCCTCGCCGGGGTGATGGCCTTCCTCCTGCTGTACGGGCTCATCATCGAGCGCGGCGTGCGCACCGCCCTCGCCGCCCGCGACCCCTTCGGCAAGCTCTTCGCCATCGGCCTCTCCGGCGCCTTCGCGCTCCAGATCTTCGTGGTCGCCGGCGGCGTCATGGGCCTCATCCCCCTCACCGGCATGACGATGCCCTTCCTGGCGTCCGGCGGTTCCTCCGTCCTCGCCAACTGGATCCTCATCGCCATCCTCATCCGGATCAGCGACACCGCACGCCGCCCCGCACCGGCCCCCGCCCCGTCCCCCGACTCCGAGATGACCCAGGTGGTCCGTCCGTCATGAACAAGCCCCTGCGCCGCATCTCGCTGTTCTGCGGGCTGCTCGTCCTCGCCCTGCTGATCCGCACCAACTGGCTGCAGTACGTGCAGGCGGAGGAGCTCAGCACCCGCAAGGAGAACCGCCGGGTCCAGATCGCCCAGTACGCGACCGAGCGCGGCAACATCATCGTCAAGGGCGAGCCGATCACCGGTTCCAAGGTGACCGACGGCAGCGACTACAAGTTCAAGCGGACCTACACGAACGGCGAGCTCTGGGCTCCCGTCACCGGGTACGCCTCCCAGGCCTTCGGCTCCACCCAGCTGGAGTCCCTGGAGGACGGCATCCTCACCGGCAACGACGACCGGCTGTTCTTCGACCGCACCATCGGCATGTTCACCGGGGAGAAGAAGCAGGGCGGCAACGTCGTCACCACGCTGAACCCCGAGGCCCAGAAGGCCGCCTTCGAGGCGCTGGGCACGAAGAAGGGCGCCGTCGCGGCCATCGACCCGCGCACCGGCGCGATCCTGGCCCTGGTCTCCACGCCCTCGTACGACCCCTCGCGCTTCGCCGGCAACTCCACGGCCGACGGTAAGGCCTGGTCCGAACTGAAGGACAGCGAGGACAAGAACCTCGTCAACCGCGCCCTGCGCGAGACGTACCCGCCGGGCTCCACCTTCAAGGTGGTCACCGCGGCCGCCGCCCTCGAACACGGCGTCGTCCAGGACATCAACGCCCCGACGGACACCCCGGACCCGTACTTCCTGCCCGGCACCCGGACCGAGATGATCAACCACGCCAAGGGCTGCGAGAAGGCCAGCCTCAACGAGGCGCTGCGCATCTCCTGCAACTCGGTCTTCGCGAACATGGGCGACAAGGTCACCCGCGACAAGATGGTGGAGACCTCGGAGAAGTTCGGCTTCAACAACGACAAGATCGATGTGCCGGTCCGCGCGTTCGCCAGCATCTACGACAAGAAGATGGGTAAGGACGGCAACGCCCAGAGCTCCATCGGCCAGTTCAACACCGCCGCCACTCCGCTGCAGATGGCCATGGTCACCGCCGCGATCGCGAACGACGGCAAGCTGATGAAGCCGTACATGGTCGACCAGCTCCAGGCCCCCAACCTGGACATCATCGAGAAGCACGAGCCGCAGGAGATGAGCCGGCCGCTCTCCGCCGCCAACGCGGAGAAGGTGCAGCAGATGATGGTCAACGTCGTCCAGAACGGCACCGGCTCCAAGGCCCAGATGAGCGGCGTGACGGTCGGCGGCAAGACCGGTACGGCGCAGCACGGCGAGGGCAACAAGAAGCGCCCGTACGCCTGGTTCATCTCCTACGCCGAGACCCCGGACAAGACCTCGCCCGTCGCGGTCGCCGTCGTGATCGAGGACAGCGAGGCGGACCGTGAGGACATCAGCGGTGGCGGTCTGGCTGCTCCCGTCGCCAAGGCGGTCATGAAGGCGGTACTGAACAGCCAGGGGTGACCGAGGGATCACGGTCCGGAGTGCGGTGACTCACATCACAGAATTCCGGCCGGGTCCGAGCGTACGGTACCGGTCCAGTATCAGCCTGTGGCCACGAACCGATCACGGACGATCGGCCGGTAGCCTTTGCGCGAACAGCACACCGCCGGACCACACACAGGTGCGGTCGGGACTGACGGAGAGGGCTGCAACGTTATGGAAGAGCCGCGTCGCCTCGGCGGCCGGTACGAGCTGAGCCACGTGCTCGGCCGTGGTGGCATGGCCGAGGTCTACCTCGCCCACGACACCCGGCTCGGCCGTACCGTCGCCGTCAAGACCCTGCGTGCCGATCTCGCCCGTGACCCGTCCTTCCAGGCCCGGTTCCGGCGCGAGGCCCAGTCGGCCGCGTCGCTGAACCACCCGGCGATCGTCGCGGTCTACGACACCGGCGAGGACTACGTCGACAACATCTCCATCCCGTACATCGTGATGGAGTACGTCGACGGCTCCACCCTGCGCGAGCTGCTGCACTCGGGCCGCAAGCTGCTGCCCGAGCGCACCCTGGAGATGTGCATCGGCATCCTCCAGGCCCTTGAGTACTCGCACCGCGCCGGCATCGTGCACCGCGACATCAAGCCCGCCAACGTGATGCTGACCCGGACCGGCCAGGTCAAGGTCATGGACTTCGGCATCGCCCGCGCCATGGGCGACTCCGGCATGACCATGACGCAGACGGCCGCCGTCATCGGCACCGCCCAGTACCTCTCGCCCGAGCAGGCCAAGGGCGAGCAGGTCGACGCGCGTTCCGACCTCTACTCCGCGGGCTGCCTGCTCTACGAGCTCCTCAGCGTCCGGCCCCCGTTCGTCGGTGACTCCCCCGTGGCCGTCGCCTACCAGCACGTACGGGAAGAGCCGCAGCCGCCGTCGAACTTCGACCCCGAGATCACGCCCGAGATGGACGCCATCGTCCTCAAGGCACTGGTCAAGGACCCCGATTACCGCTACCAGTCGGCCGACGAGATGCGCGCCGACATCGAGGCCTGCCTCGACGGCCAGCCCGTCGCCGCCGCCGCCACCATGGGCGCGGCCGGCTACGGCTATCCCGACCAGGGGCACGGCTACGGGCACCAGGGCTACGACCAGCCCACCACCGCCCTGCGCACCACCGACCCCGGTGGCCAGACGTCGATGATGCCGCCCATGCCCCCGGGCGACGGCGGATACGGCCATGGCGGCTACGACCAGGGCCCGGGCCGCCGCCAGAAGAAGAGCAAGGCGTCCACCGTCCTGCTCGTCGCGGCGGGCATCCTCGTCCTGGTCGGCGCGATCCTCATCGGCCGCTCGCTCTTCGGCGAGGGCGCCGACAACCGGCCCGCCGTGCCCAAACTCATCGGCCAGACCTTCGAACAGGCGCAGAAGAGCGGCACCAACAGCCGTCTCAAGGTGGTCAAGGGTCCCGACGCACCCTGCGACGACCAGCCCAAGGGCATCGTCTGCAAGCAGGATCCCGCGCCCGACGCCAAGGTCGACGACGGCTCCACCGTCACGGTGACGGTTTCCACAGGCGCGCCCAAGGTGGCGGTCCCCAGCGTGGTCAACCTCAAGTTCGAGGACGCGGAGAAGCTGCTCAAGGAGAAGGGCCTGCAGGTCGAACGCAAGGCCCAGGAATCCGCGCGCGCCGCCGGAACCGTCCTTGAGCAGAGCCCGAACGGCGGCGAGGCGGAGCGCAACAGCGTCGTCATGCTGACCGTCGCCAAGGAGATCTCCAAGGCCGCGGTGCCGGACCTCAGGGGCAAGCAGAAGGACGAGGCGATCAAGGCCCTCACGGACGCCGGGCTCAGGCTCGGCAGCGTGACGGAGACCGAGTCGCCCGGCGCCGTACCGGGCACGGTCGTCAACCAGCAGTTCGATCCGGGCCAACAGGTCGAGGTGGGCAAGTCGGTGAACATCACCATCGCCAAGGCCTCGGCGCAGACCGTGGTGCCCAACTTCAACAACCTCACCGTGGACCAGTACAAGGAGGAGCTGCGGCGCGCCAACCTGCGGCTCGGCGTGGTCACCGGCTCGACGGAGGGCAACGCGATCGTCGTGCGCTCCGACCCGGCGCCGGGTACCCCGGTCAACACGGGCCAGACCGTGAACCTCATCGCCCTCGGCGGTGGCGGCCAGCAGCAGGGCGGCAACAACAACGGCGGCGGCGGCTTCGGCGGCCTGATCGACAACCGCTAGAGGCCCCGTCGTCGTGGCCCCGGCCACCGGCAGGCGAAAAGGTCCGGCCTCCCTCCCCGTTACGGGG
>NZ_JBSGZP010000005.1:24580-35782 GCF_053611065.1 Streptomyces sp. NPDC054840 | reverse complement strand
CCCGTGTACTGGACGTACTCGGGCGCCCCGACAACGCGGCCGGGTGCGGTGCCGGGCGTCGCGGACCCGGCAAGATCCGAAAGAGACGGCCTGGTGCGGGGAGTCGCCACCGGTCCTCACCGTGGGGCGATCAGCCGTTCTTGTTCACCTTGATGACGACGGTGGAGCACACCTTGTCGGCGAAGGTCTGCTTCTTCTCGTCCCACAGCGGCCACAGGTAACCGATGTAGCAGGCGGCGCCGTCGAGGAAGTGCGCCAGCCAGCGGACGAGCGCCATGCCGAAGCCGAGCGTGGCCCCGTCGATCTCACGGTGCACGCTGGTGCCGACGATCTTCTTGCCGATCGTCTGGCCGGTGGTGCCTTCCCGGTACTTCTGGAAGAGGAACATGCCGAGGGTGTAGAGCATGCCGATCAGGCTGAGGATGCCGGCGATCGTCTCACCCGTCTCGTCGGTGGCGACGGCCGCCCCGACACCGATGAGCGCGTACATCGGACCCGCGATGATCAGCGCGTCGAGCACGGTCGCACCCACGCGCAGACCCCAGTGCGCCAGCGGCGGCATCCCCGTGCCCGGCATGCCCGGCGCGGGTATCCCCGGCGGCGGGTACGCGCCGTACGGCGGCGGGGTCTGCTGCGGGTAGCCGTACTGAGGGGCGGCGCCCTGCGGGGGCTGCTGCGGGTAGCCGTACTGCGGGGGCACGCCCTGCGGCGCCTGCTGCGGGTAGCCGGGCTGGCCCTGCGGGGGCTGCTGGCCGTAGGGGTTGTTCGGGTCGCCGAAGCTCATGGGCGAATCTCTCCAGAATGCTCGAACGGGGACGAAGCGGAGTGGAGGAGATTGACCATGTGGAGCGGCCTCCCCCGTGCTGCCGCGATCTTTCAGCCCTCATCGTGTTCGGAGCACCGGATTCTGTCCAATTTCCGCCCCTGCCGCAGGCCCTCGCGCAAGGAACATGGCACCCGGTCCGGAGCCTCCGCGGCCCCGGACCGGGGCCGTCTAGAGGGCGCCGGCCAGGTCCGAGGACTCCAGGGCGGCGGCGTGCGCGTCCATGCGCTCGGCGGCGAGGATCGCGACGGTGGTGTCGGCGCGGGACGCCGCGACGAGGAGCGCTCGGGCGGCGAGGTCGTGCGCGCGCTGGTGGAGCGCGGCGGATTCCTCGGCGGAGCGGTGCGGGGCACGGGCGGGCTGGGCTCCGCGCAGGCGTGCGACCTGGGCGGCGATCTCGGCGGCGCCCTCGTCCAGTCCGAGCTCGTCGGTGACGGCGAGCAGGGCCTCGAGGTGGCCGGCGAGCTGGATGTCCAGTGCTTCGCCGCGGCTGCTGTGCGGATAGTCGGCCGGGGTCGCGCCCATGCGGTGGACGACCGGCTTCGTGCGGATCGGCTCGTACATGAGGTGGCCTCCTGCGTGGTCAGGAGAC
Organism: Streptomyces sp. NPDC054840; assembly: GCF_053611065.1. Classification (NCBI taxonomy): domain Bacteria; kingdom Bacillati; phylum Actinomycetota; class Actinomycetes; order Kitasatosporales; family Streptomycetaceae; genus Streptomyces; species Streptomyces sp. NPDC054840. The sequence goes on along the minus strand of NZ_JBSGZP010000005.1, from coordinate 34,367 downwards.
CATCCTACATTGGATCGGTTCTAAAGTTGAGCTGAATCCTGTTGTGAGGGGACGCGTCTCGCCGGCTGGGATGCCGGCGAGTTGCACCGTTCACGGCTACAGCTGGCTGTAGCCGTCGAGGAAGTTCCCGATCCGGGTCACGGCGTCGGCCAGATCCTTGGCGTTCGGCAGGGTCACGATCCGGAAGTGGTCGGGCTCGGGCCAGTTGAAGCCCGTACCGTGCACCACCATGATCTTCTCGGCCCGCAACAGGTCCAGGACCATCTGCCGGTCGTCCTTGATCTTGTAGACGGACGGGTCCAGCCGCGGGAAGGCGTAGAGCGCGCCCTTCGGCTTGACGCAGGTGACGCCCGGGATCCGGGTGAGCAGGTCGTGCGCGACGTTGCGCTGCTCCAGGATCCGCCCGCCGGGCAGGACCAGGTCCTCGATCGACTGCCGGCCGCCGAGCGCGGTCGCCACGGCGTACTGCGAGGGCATGTTCGCGCACAGGCGCATGTTCGCCAGGATCGTGAGGCCCTCGATGTAGCAGGCGGCGTGCTTCTTGGGGCCACAGACCGCCATCCAGCCGGCCCGGTAGCCGGCGACGCGGTAGTTCTTCGAGAGCCCGTTGAAGGTCAGCGTCAGCAGGTCGGGGGCGATCGCCGCGGTGTTGTGGTGCACGGCGCCGTCGTAGAGGATCCGGTCGTAGATCTCGTCCGAGCAGACGACCAGGTTGTGGCGGCGCGCGATGTCCGTGAGCCCGCGGAGCATCTCTTCGTCGTAGACGGCGCCGGTGGGGTTGTTCGGGTTGATGATGACGATCGCCTTGGTGCGATCGGTGACCTTGCGCTCGATGTCGGCGAGGTCGGGCATCCAGTCGGACTGCTCGTCGCAGCGGTAGTGCACCGCCGTACCGCCGGCGAGGGACACGGAGGCGGTCCACAGCGGGTAGTCCGGTGCGGGGACCAGGACCTCGTCGCCGTCGTCGAGCAGGGCCTGCATCGACATCTGGATCAGCTCGGAGACGCCGTTGCCGAGGTAGATGTCCTCGACGTCCAGGTCGATGCCCTTGGTCTGGTAGTGCTGCATGACCGCGCGGCGCGCGGAGAGCAGCCCCTTCGCGTCACCGTAACCGTGGGCGGTGCCCAGGTTGCGGAGCATGTCCTCAAGGATCTCCGGGGGGCACTCGAAGCCGAAGGCCGCGGGGTTGCCCGTGTTGAGCTTGAGGATGCGATGACCTGCTGCTTCGAGTCGCATCGCCTCGTCGAGCACGGGGCCGCGGATCTCGTAACAGACATTGGCGAGTTTGGTTGACTGGATCACCTGCATGACGGGAGCTTACGGGCCCGCGTGCGAGCGCGACGTGTGTTTTCGAAGAGAGGTCCGAGGGGTGGTTTGTCCCATTTCGGACAATGGGTGGGTGGGGAAGCGGTCCCCCCTTGGAATTCGGGGCCGCGTCCGCGTTCCGGCCTGGGGAATGAGCGGGGGCGGGCAGGCGCGGGAGCTTTGGTGTTGCGCTCGTCACCCCGGGCGGCCGGGCGGATCAGGAGCGACCGGGTAGGCCGCATGAGTACCACGGATGAGTACGCGCACTCATGTGGGCTCGCGGTGCCTCGGTGGAGGCTGGGCGCATGAATCAGGGTGAGTGGAAGCCGGCGGGCCACCGCCGACGCGCCGAACGGGTCGGCACGGTCGTCGTCGCCGCGGTGGGCGCGGTCATGGCGGCAGGGGCGCTTTTCACCGCGTTCGTCCTGCTGGTGTTCGTGTGCAGCGGCAACTGAGGAGTGCGGGACAGTGGTTTTCGTAGTCGGTGACATGGAGATCGCCACGGTCGGCACGGATGGCGACGACCGGGCGATCGAGTTCCTGGTCAGGCCGGGAGGAGTCCTGGAGGAGGCCCGCTTCGCGATCTTCCGCGAACATGACCAGGACTGGGGATCCGCGCGTCTCGCCATCGACCCCCACACGGGCAGCGTCCCCCTGGCGGCGGTGGAATGGGCGGTGGAATTCGCCCGCGAGTACCTGTGAGGAGGGGGGCTTCGGCGGGCCGGGGCCGGTCGTGCGGCTCCCGGCTGCGAGGCACCCCGCCCCCTCCGCCCCCGCTTTCCCGGCGCTGTGTGCGCGAGGGGGAAGTGACCGTGTGCGACCACGGGGGAGCGGCAGGTCCTCAGCGACCGGCGGCCGGGGGGCGGCGGACGGGCCATGCCGGCGCCGGGATCCTGGGTGAGCGGCGCGTGAGAGCTTCGAGTGCGAGCAGGGCGGCTCCTGAGGCGACCGTCGTGAGGAACGGCAGTGCCACGGCGCCCTGCCGCCAGAGGCTCCAGACTCCCAGGACGCTCACCCACGCCGCCGCCGAACCGGCGGCCAGGGCCAGCAGCAGCGTGATCCTGACCCAGAGTGGCAGCCTGCGGCTCACCGCGACGGTCGCGAGGCCCAGGACCGCGCTCGTCGTGAGGATCACGGCCAGGCCCACGAGGACGAGGACAAGGACGAACAGCAGCAAGGGCAGGGCCATGTCGTGCCACCTCCGGACGCGTGGCAACCGCCGCGAGGGCAGACGGATCCGCATTCCCGCTGCTCCGGCAGGTTCACCGGAGGCCATACTGCCAGAGTGTTGAACACGTTCAACACCGCCTCCGTGTCACCCGTAGGTTCTGGTGTCGGCGGCGGGGTCCGGCCGCGGGGGCGTGGCACGATCGCGGGATGCAGTACCGGTACGCCAACGAGGCCGACGCGCCCGCCATGGCCGAGCTCTGCGCCGCCAACCACCACGACGCGCTGACGGAACGGCAGCGGGCGGAGCAGGGTTTCGTGCAGGGCCGGTTCGACGTCGGCACGCTGCGGGCGATGGCCGGTGCGCGGGAACTGCTGGTCGCGGACGACGGGGGCCGGATCGCCGGGCTGCTCGCGCTGTCGGCGCCCACGGCCCTGGCCGACCCGTCGCCACCGGTCGCGGGCCTGCTCCGGGCCGAGGAGTCGCTGGAGTGGCAGGGGCGTCCGCTGGCCGAGGCGCGGTGGATGCTCTACGGGCCGGTCGTGGTCGCCGCCGCGTACCGGGGGCGTGGTGTGGCCCGGGCACTGTTCACCATGGCCGTGGCGGCGGCCTCGGAGAGCGCCGAAGCCGTGGTCGCCTTCATCGAGGCCGGGAACGTGCCGTCCTGGAAGGTGCACGTCGACGGCTTCGGCATGGTCCCGCTGGGCGACTTCCTCGCGGGCGGACGCACGTACAGCGCGGTCGCCGCGCCGACGCGCTGAGCCGGGTCAGCCCACGCGCTCCAGGATCACCAGCGGGATCTCGCGGGGCCGGGCCGCGGCGCGGTCGTCCTCGAACGGGGGCCACAGGGCCGTCATCATCTCCCAGTACACCTCCCGCTCCTGGGACGTGGCGGTACGGGCCACCGCCGTGCAGGTGGCGGCGCCGACCTGGAGGCGGACCTCCGGGTGGGCGGTGAGGTTCCGGTACCACCGGGGGTGCTCCGGAGCGCCGTAGGCGGAGGCCAGGACGATGTGGCGGCCGGCGTCCTCGCAGTAGATCAACGGGGTGCGGACGGCGCGGCCGCTCGCGCGATCGAGCGTGGTCAGCAGGAGGGTGGGAACGCCGTGCCAGAGGTGCCCGTCGGCGCCCGCGGTGCTCACGTAGGCGCGTACGTGGTCGAGCCGTGGGCCGGGTCGCGGGTCGGTGGGGTGGTCCCAGTCGACATCGAGTGCGTGCATCATTCCTGTCCTTAGGGTCGTCTCCCCCTTGCGGCTAACGAGCATGAACGATTCTGGGTGCGCCCGACCCATAGCACATGCCCCAGGACAGCGGACGGCTCCGCCCCGGGGGGCGACCCCGCGGCGGAGCTTCGGCAGCATCCGCATCGCGCCGCAGCCGTGGGCCGTACCCGAGGACCCGAGTACCTCCGTACCGGGCCTCCGGGGCGCCTACGGCAGGTAGCGCTCGATGACCTGCAGGCCCTCCTTCTCCATCAGCTGACGGGCCTTTTCGATCCGCTCCGGAGTCGGGTCGTGGCCGGTCACCATCACGAGGTCCTCGGGGTCGTACGGTCGCTCCCCGCCCGTGAAGAGCCGGTCCGACCGTGTGGGCTGCTCATCGGGTTCACTGACCATCGCGTACCTCCTACGGTTTTCCCCTGGCCCCATACTCCGGCCGCCGCCCCATGAACGCACCTCGACCGCGCGCGGGCCGCCGGGGGGCCCCGGGGAGTCACGGCACCCCCGCGTGCGCGCGGCTCAGACGAGGACCGCTGCCAGCGTGCCGAGCGCACCGAAGACGGTGAGCAGCGCGCAGATCGAGAGGTTCACGACCCGGTGCTCCCAGAAGACCGCGACGAACTCGCGGATGGTGGCGCTCGGCCAGTAGTACTTCGCGGTGGGGGAGCCCAGCACCTGCCCGTTGACGCCGCTCTTGCGGGCCAGCATCGCCGCCCGGAAGGCGTGGAAGTTGTTGGTGACCACCACGCACCGGTAGGCCGGGTCGTGCGCCGTCATGATGTCCCGGCTGAAGCTCATGTTCTCCTCGGTCGTGGTGGAGCGGTCCTCCAGTACGACGTGCTGCTCGGGCACGCCGTGGGCGATCAGCCAGTCCGCCATCGCCCGGGCCTCGGAGACCTTCTCGTCCGAGCCCTTCCCGCCCGAGACGAGGAGCACCGGCGGCCGGCCGTTCCGGGCCCGCTGGGCCTCGTAGATCTGCTGTCCCTTGCGCAGGCGGGAGGCCAGCAGGGGCGGCACGCGGTCGCCGCCGACCAGGCCCGAGCCCAGCATGACCACGTGGTCGACGTCGCCGCGGACCTTGATCCGTCCGTAGAGGAAGGCGTAGCCGAGGAAGCAGAAGAAGACGAAGGAGACGTAGCCGGCGACCACGGTGACCGTTCCCGCGATCCCGCCGAGGAGCGGGGAGCCGACCACGCCGACGAGGACCAGCAGCGCGATCAGCCCGAAGATCGCGAGGCCCGCCAGCATCGACAGCAGGTTGGCCGGCCGGAAGCCCTCCTTGCGGATCATGATCAGCCCGTTGCGGACGAGGAAGACGCCCAGGGCCAGGGTGGCGAACGCCGGTGAGGCGAAGGCGAGCACGACGACCGTGACGGCCGCCCAGGTGGGCAGCTTGCCGACCTGGAGGAACAGCGCGGAGAACGCGCTGAGGAAAGTCAGCCCCAGGAGCACGGCGTTCTGGAAGCGGCGCCGGTCCTGTCGGACGCTTACGCAGAACGCGAGGAAAAGCAGGGCGGCGAGGACGAAGGCGACCATGCCGACCATCGTAGATGTCTGATTTACCGGAGATCGTGGGCGGTTCGGCGCACCGAGCGCCCGGCCAGCACCTCCGTCCGGCGCCCGTCACGCATGACGAACCGCCCGTCGATCAGGACGTGCGGGACACCGGCCGGCAGCACGCGGGGCCGCTCGTACGTCGAACCGGCCGCGACCGTCTCCGGGTCGAACAGCACGAGGTCGGCGCGGTACCCCACGCGGACCAGGCCCCGGTCGGGCAGCCGAAGGCGCGCCGCGGGCCGGCCGGCCAGGTGCGCCACGCACTCCTCCAGGGAGAGCAGGCCGAGTTCGCGGACGTAGTGGCCGAGGTAGTGCGGGAAGGTGCCGTAGGCGCGCGGGTGCGGCTTCGCGCCCTGGAGGATGCCGTCGGAGCCGCCGGTGTGGACGCGATGGCGCATGATCGCCCGGACGTTCTCCTCGTCCCCGACGTGCTGGAGGATCGTCGGCGCGAGCCGGTCGCCGAGCAGGAGCGCGCGGGCGCTCTCCCAGCCGTCCAGGCGCCTGCCGACGTACGAGCCGTGGGCGGGGTCGGCGGTGCCCGAGATCTCGATCGTCGACCAGTCGACGGGGACGCCATGACAGCCGTCGGAGCCCTCGACCTCCAGCGCGTGGCGGATCCGCTCGGCCTGGGCGTCGTCCCGGAGCCGGGCCAGGACCGCCTCCGGGCCGCCCTCGTTCGCCCAGCCCGGGAGGAGCGCCACGAGGGTGGTGCAGCCGGGGGTGTACGGGTAGCTGTCGAGGGTGATGTCGGCGCCTTCGGCCAGGGCGGCGTCGAGCAGGGCGAGCAACTCGGGTGCCCGGCCCCGGTTCTCGCCGAAGTTCATGGTGGCGTGCGCGAGGTGCAGGGCGCAGCCGGCCTCCCGGGTGAGGGCGACCATCTCGGCGTAGGCGGCCGGCGCACCGTGGCCGTAACTGCGGTGGTGCGGGCAGTAGTAGCCGCCGTAACGGGCCACGACCCGGCACAGCTCGGTCAGTTCCGCCCTGGTGGCGTACATGCCTGGGGTGTAGGTGAGGCCGGAGGACAGGCCGACGGCGCCCTGGGCCAGGCCGTCGGCGACGAGCTGCCGCATCCGGTCCAGCTCGGCCGCCGTCGCGGGCCGGTCCGTCCAGCCGAGGGCGTACGCGCGGACCGTGCCCTGGGGAACCAGGTAGGCGGCGTTGACGGCCACGCCCTGACCTCCGTGGGCCCGGTCCAGCCGGTCGAGGTACTCGCCGACCGTGCGCCAGTCGAAGTCGATGTCGTCACCGGGGCCGTTCCAGCCGGCGATGGCGGCCCGCACCTCGCCGAGGGTGCGGTCGTCGACGGGCGCGTACGACAGGCCGTCCTGACCGAGGACTTCGAGGGTCACGCCCTGCGCGGCCTTCGCACTGTGGTCCGGGTCGCGGAGCAGGGCGAGGTCGCTGTGGGCGTGCATGTCGACGAAGCCCGGGGCGAGGGCGAGGCCGTGCGCGTCGAGGGTCCGGCGCCCGCCGCCCGGCAGCCTGCCGATCCCGGCGATCCGGCCCTCGTGCACACCGACGTCGGCCGTGTACGAGGGCCCGCCCGTGCCGTCGACGACGCGGGCCCCCCGGATGACCAGGTCCACCGGCCCAGCCTAAGGGCTGGCCCGTAATCCCCGGCCGGCGCACGACGACGGCTACGGCACCTCGCCGCGTTGTCGGAGCGCCCGGATACGAACCGGTATGCAGACGCGCCTCCGCCTTGCGATGCACCGCATCCGACGCCGTGCGCCGATCCACCAGGGATTGCGGCCCAGCCCTCAGAAGAACGTGCGGACGTAGTCGGTGACGGTGCCGTCGGCCTCCACGACCGGGATCAGCGGCCACTTCTCGAAGATCGTGCAGGGGTGGGACATGCCGAGCGCCACCCAGTCGCCCACCGCCACGTCCCCGGCCGAGTCGGTCTCCAGCCAGGCGTGCTGGTCGGACAGTTTGACCACGCGGACGCCGGCGGCGGGGCGTTCCTCGCCGGTGAGGGCGTCGCGGACCAGCTCGGCCTCGGGCAGGCCCAGGTCGTAGGCGATGTCGCGCTTGCCCGCGTTGACGAAGGCCTGGGTGGGGGAGGGGCGGGAGACGACCTGGGTCCACAGCCGGAACGCCGGGCGCAGGCCGCCCTCCTCCGGATGCCGGTTGAAGGGGGTCAGCCGGGTGTACCAGCCGTGGTCGTGGGAGACGTACGCGCCGGAGCGCAGCAGCTTGAGGACCGGGCGGGAGAGTTCCGGGACCTCGGCGAACACGTCGGCGACCGCGTCGAACCAGGCCGAGCCGCCGGCGCTGACGACGATCTCGTCGAGGTCCGCGGGGAACCGGCCGGCCTTGTCGAACTCGACGGCGAGCGCGGTGAGCCGGCGCAGGTACGCGTGGACGGAGTCGGGGTCGGCGCCCGGGACCTCGGCCTCGTAGCCGCCCATGCCGACCAGACGCAGGGTGGTGGTGCGGGCGACGGCGTCGGCGACGGCGCGGCAGTCCTCGTCGGTACGGGCGCCGGTACGGGCGCCCTCGCCGGCGCCGAGCTCGACGACGACGTCGATACGGGCGGCCGGTGTCCGGTCCTGCAGGGCGCGGTCCATCAGCTCGACCCCGCGCACCGAGTCGACGTAGCAGACGAAGCGGAAGCCGGGGTCGGCGGCGAGCTCGTCGGCGACCCAGCGCAGGGCGGCGGGATCGACGAGCTCGTTGGCGAGGAAGATCCGCTGGATGCCGAAGGCGCGGTAGACGCGGGCCTGGTGGGGGACGGCGGCGGTGATGCCCCACGCGCCGTGCTCCAACTGGCGGTGGAAGAGCTGGGGGGACATGCAGGTCTTGCCGTGCGGGGCGAAGGCCAGGTCGTGACGGGCGGCGTAGGCACCGAGCGCGGCGAGGTTGTGCTCCAGCGCGTCCGCGTCGAGGGTCAGGACGGGGGTGGTGAAGCCGCCGGTGTACAGATCCCGGCGCTCGGCGGCGAGCCGGCCGACGGTGAGGCCCTGCGCCTGGGCGTCCGGGGGGAGGCCCTTGAACCGGTGGTCGACCGGCTCGTCGGCAAGGTCCTTGACGGGGTCGCTGTCGCTGGCCATACGGGTGCCTCCGAGGTTGCGCGATGTGCAACGGCCATTGCGTGTGCCGCTGCATGCTGTCTAACATCCCGGGTGACGGTGGGTCAACGCCGCCCGTGCGGCGCCGCTCGGGGGGGGGGGGCGGCCCCCCCCCCGCCACCGGTCGCCTCGGCGGCCTCGGGCTGGTCGAACAGGCCCGCGCCGCCGCACACGCCGGTCTCGGGCAGGGTGAGTTCGACACGTTCGGCGGCTTCCTGGTCGCCCGCGAGGGCGGCGGCGATGGAGCGGACCTGCTCGTAGCCGGTCATGGCGAGGAAGGCCGTGGAGCGCCCGTAGCTCTTCATGCCGACGAGGTAGACGTCCTTCTCCGGGTGGGAGAGCTCCTTCACGCCGTGTGGGTAGACGGTGCCGCAGGAGTGCTGGTTGGGGTCGATCAGCGGGGCCAGCTCCAGGGGCGCCTGGAGACGCTCGTCGAGGCCCAGGCGCAGCTCGGAGACGAAGGAGAGGTCGGGGCGGAGCCCGGTGAGGACGATGACCTCGTCGACCGGGTCGAGGCGGCGGCCGTCCTCGCCGACGAGGATCAGGCGGCCGTCGGCGGCGCGCTCCACGGCCTCGGTGCGGAAGCCGGTGACGGCGTCCGCGTAGCCACCGTCCACCGCGGCCTTCGCGGCCAGGCCGAGGGCGCCGCGGGCGGGGAGCTGGTCGGCTTCGCCGCCGCCGAAGGTGGAACCGGAGATGCCCCGGCGGAGGATCCAGGCCGCGTGGGTGCCCTTCTCCTCCTTCGCCAGATCGGCGAGGTAGGCGAGGGCGGTGAAGGCGGAGGCTCCGGAGCCGATGACGGCGGTGCGCTTGCCGGCGTACCGGGTGCGGACGGCCGGGTCCTTGAGATCCGGGACGCGGTAGGTGATGCGGTCGGCCGCGCTCTTCTCACCGAGGGCGGCAAGGCCGCTGCCGCCGGCCGGGCCGGGGGTGGACCAGGTACCGGAGGCGTCGATGACGGCGCGGGCGAAGACGCGCGCCTCGCTGCCGTCGGCCGCGGTGTAGTGGATGACGAAGGGCTGGGCTTCGCGGTCGGCGTCGACGATGCGGTCGCGGCCGGTGCGCGAGACGCCGGTGACGGTCGCGTGGTAGCGAACCTTGTCGCCGAGGGCGTCGGCCAGGGGCTGGAGGTAGAGCTCGGCCCAGTCGCCGCCGGACGGGTAGGCGCCGGCCTCGGGCTTCACCCAGCCCGTGGGAGCGAGCAGCTTCTCGGCTGCCGGGTCGACGACCTCGCCCCACGGAGAGAACAGGCGTACGTGCGACCAGTCGCGGACGGCGGCGCCGGCAGCATGCCCGGCTTCCAGGACGAGCGGTTCGATGCCGCGTTCGACGAGGTGGGCGGCGGCCGCGAGTCCGGCGGGGCCGGCTCCGATGACGACGACGGGCAGGTCGGTGGTGGCAGGCGCGTTCACGGCAGGCTCCTCGTTGTTTCGATATCTATCGATGGCTCGCGTCATCAGCATGGC
>NZ_JBSGZP010000005.1:0-24570 GCF_053611065.1 Streptomyces sp. NPDC054840 | reverse complement strand
GACGTGCGGTGATAAGGCGGCGGTCGGTCGGGTCTGGCTGTGCGTGAGGTTGTTGCCCACCTCGCCGCCCATGCCGCTCGCCTGGAGGTGGACATCCGCACCAGCCGCCGCGTCTCCGGGGTCCGGCCGGACGGGAGCGGGTTCGTTGTCGACCTGGACGGCGGTGGCAGGCCGGCGGCACGGGCAGTCGTCGCGGCGTCCGGCACCTTCGGCCGCCCGTACCGTCCGGCCCTCCCGGGGGCGGAGGGCTTCACCGGTCGGGTGCTGCATGCGGCCGATTGTCGCAGGCCTGCCTCGTTCGCCGGGCAGGTAGCAGGCCTGTCGAACTGCTTCGACGTGTGTCAACATAGATGCATGTCGAATGCGAAGGTTCTGCCGCTCCTGGAAGCCGATCAGGCCGTCGCCCCGTGCTGCCCGCCGCTGACCGAGCGCCCCATGTCCGCAGACGAGGCCGGGGCCGCCGCGAAGATGTTCAAGGCCCTCGGCGACCCCGTTCGCCTGCGCCTGTTCTCCGCGGTGGCCTCCCACGAGGGCGGCGAGGCGTGCGTATGTGACATCTCCGATGTCGGCGTCTCGCAGCCGACCGTCTCCCACCACCTGAAGAAGCTCAAGGAGGCGGGGCTGCTGTCCTCCGAGCGACGGGGAACGTGGGTGTTCTATCGGGTCGAGCCCAGCGTGCTGGCCGCCATGGGGCAGCTGTTGAGCCGCACCACGGTCTGACGGCAGTGGCCGGAACGCCTCGCGGCACTGGCTCCCCGGGTGTCCATCGACTATCGTCGATTGTCGATGAATGAGAAGCGGAAGTCCGTACAGGGCCTCGACCCTGCCGACGCGCAGAGGTATGCCGGGTGGTTCAAGGCCCTCGCCGACCCCATGCGGGTCCAATTGCTCAACCTGCTCGCGCGCGAGCGTCGGCCCATGGCCGTCGGGGAAATCACGGAGAGGCTGCCGATCGGCCAGTCCACGGTCTCCCACCACCTCAAGGTGCTGGCCGAGGTCCGGTTCGTGCTCCCCGAGCGCCAGGGCACCTCGACACGCTACGAGGTCAATGCCGCCTGCCTGGAGTGTTTCCCCGCCGCGGTGGACGCGATCGTGGGACGGCAGCCGTGAACGTGATCCCCATGACCGCGGCGCACGCGGCCGAGGTTCTCGCGATCTACCGGGCCGGGATCGACGAGGGCAACGCCACCTTCGAGGCGGAGGCCCCGACCTGGTCCGCGTTCGACGCGGCGAAGCTGGACCGGCACCGGTTCGCCGCCGTGGACGAGGCCGGCACGGTGCTGGGCTGGGTCGCCGTGAGCGCGGTGTCCGACCGGTGCGCGTACGCGGGAGTGGTCGAGCACTCCGTCTACGTCCACCCCGCCGCCCGCGGCCGAGGCGTCGCCCGCCTCCTGCTGGAGGCGCTGATCTCGTCCACGGAAGCGGCGGGCATCTGGACCATCCAGTCCGGGATCTTCCCCGAGAACTCCGCCAGCCTCGCCCTGCACGCGCGTGCCGGCTTCCGGGTCATCGGCACCCGCGAGCGCATCGGCCGCCACCACGGTGTGTGGCGCGACGTGGTGCTGCTGGAGCGCCGCAGCCCGGCGGTCAGCTGATGGCCCCGCCACCGTCGAGTGTGAGCTGGCGGCGATGGAAGTCGAAGTGCTGCGTCGGGTAGCGGTAGATGTCCGCAAGTGTCATGAAGTCCCGGAAGAACGGGTCCCAGCGGACGGGGTAGTGCATGCCACGGGCCAGGTCGGCATCCGACTCCGCTGCCAGGCGGCGGTGCAGGGAATCGATGACGCGGTCGACGGCGGCGCCCGTCCGGCGCGGCCCGAAGACCTTCACCGCCCCGCAGGGGCCGACGTAGTTGACCCGGTCGAACGGTACGGTCGCGGCGTTCAGCGCCCGGGCGAAGGCCTTGCCGGCGCTGCGGGGCAGCCGCCCGAAGACGCCGGCCAGGAGCAGCAGCACCCGGGCGATCACGTAGCCGAAGAGCATGTGCCACAGCAGTTGCTCGTTGGTCCACCGGGTACCGCGCGTGGGGCGGGCGAGGTCGGCCGTCGCGGCGCCGTCGAGCAGATCGTGGAAGGTCTGCCGCGCGCGCTCGTAGTCCGCGTGCACGGCCTGCCGGTCCATCCCGATCTCGCTCATCACGGCCTGCTCGCCGCGATGATTCCCGCTCCTGGGCGGTTCAGGCGCTGAGGAGCTCGGCGATCTCGCGGGCGGCATCCCGGGCGGTGCGGCCGACGCCGATGAGGGTGGCGGAGGCCGGGCCGGTCCAGTCGCCGTAGCCGAGGAGGTGGATCCGCGGGTCGGCGGCGGCGCGGGTGCCTTCGGTGGGGATGCGGCCGGCCTCGGTACGCAGGCCCAGCGGGGTCAGGTGCGAGAGCGCGGGGCGGAAGCCGGTGCACCAGATGATCGCGTCGCAGGGCCAGGTGCTGCCGTCGGTCCAGCGGGCCCCGGCGGCGGTCAGGCTGTCGAACATCCGGTGGTCGGGGATGAGGCCGGCGTCGCGGACCGCGCGTACGGGCGGGACCGCGACGATGTCGCCGAGGTCGGAGATACGGGGACCGCCGGACCGGACGCGCTGGGTCGCGAGTTCGAAGAGGGCGCGGCCGTCGATCTCGTCCGGGAGGTAGCGGGCGGGCCGCTGGGTGACCCAGCGGACGGTGGCGTGCGGGGCGAGGTCGGCGGCGATCTGGGCGCCGGAGTTGCCGCCGCCCACGACGATCACGCGCTGGCCGGCGTAGTCCCAGGGGCTGCGGTACTCCACCGTGTGGTGCTGGCGGCCCTGGAAGTCCGGCCGGCCGGGAACGGCGGGCAGGAAGGGGCGCCACCAGTTGCCGGTGGCGCTGATGACGGACCGGGCGGTCCAGGCGCCGGTGTCCGTCTCGATGCGCAGGAGTGGTGAGGCGTCGTGGACGGAGGTGACGCGGACGCCGCGCTGGACGGGGAGCTCGTACCGCTTCTCGTAGTCGGCGAGGTACTCCAGCACGTGCGCGACGTCCGGGAAGGGCTTGCCCTCCTGCTGCGGCATGAGGCGGCCGGGCAGGGAGGAGTAGGCGGCCGGGGAGAAGAGATGCAGCGAGTCCCACGCGTGCTGCCAGGCCCCGCCCGGAGTGGCCTGGGCATCGAGGATGGTGAAGTCGACGCCTGCCCGGCGCAGGTGGTAGCCGGCGGCGAGTCCTGCTTGGCCGCCGCCGACCACCACCACATCCGCGTGCTGCGTCATGCGGCGGGCCGCTCGCTGTCCGTCTTCCCGCGCATGAAGATGACCGCCACCAGGCCGAGGCCCACCACGGCGCCGACCAGCTGCATGCCGATGAAGCCGGGCACGGAGGCGGGGGCGATGCCCGCGAAGGTGTCCGTGAAGGCACGCCCGATCGTCACGGCCGGGTTGGCGAAGGAGGTGGACGAGGTGAACCAGTACGCGGCGCCGATGTACGAGGCGACCGCGACGGGTGCGAAGCGCAGGCGGTCGGTGCGGGCCAGCCCGAAGATCAGCAGGATCAGGCCGGCGGTGGCGACCACCTCGCCGAGGAGGAGGTTCCCGGCGGAGCGGTCGTGGGTGGACCACTTCACCAGGGGCTCGCCGAACATGGCGTCCGCCAGGATCGCGCCCGCGATGGCGCCGACGATCTGCGAGGGCACGTACACGGCGAGCTCGCGGGCGGTGACGCCGGCGCCGCCGCGGCGGGCGGTCCACCACTCGGCCAGGGTGACGGCCGGGTTGAAGTGGGCGCCGGAGACCGGCCCGAGGAGCACGATGAGGACGCCGAGGCCGAAGACGGTGGCCGTGGAGTTGGCCAGCAGCTGCAGCGCCACGTCGTTCGTGAGCTGGGTCGCCTGGATGCCCGAGCCGACGACGGTCGCGACCAGGGCGGCGGTTCCGACCAGCTCGGCTGCGGCGCGGGCGATCAGCGGGGTTCTGGGCGGGGTGGCGCCGGGCGCGGGCTGGGGTGCGTCGGCGGCTACGACGGACTCCGCTGCGGGGGCGGCGCCGACGGGCACGGTGGCGGTCAAGGCAGGTTCTCCTCGGGCAGGTGAGGCAGGAAGCGGGCTACGGGCAGGACCGCTTGAGGTTCGCGTCGGCGGTGGCACGCGCGGTCTGTGCGAGGTCGGCGAACTGACCGGCGATGGCCTCGATGACGTCCGGGCGGAGCTTGTAGTAGATGAAGCGGCCACACGGTTCGGTCTCCACGACCCCGGCCTCTCGCAGCACCTTCAGATGGTTGGAGAGGTTGGTCTGCTTGGCGCCGGTCTCTTCCACGAGGTGCGTGGTGCACAGCGTCTCGCGGGAGAGCAGGGTCACGATCTGAAGCCTGAGGGGGTCTGCCAGGACTCGGATCAGTTCAGTGTCGACTGACGTCATCATGTGCTGATACTGTCACATCAGCTGGGGCTGACACCAGCCCAAGCTGATCCTATTGGCTCCTTTGAACGGGACCGCCATGCCCACGCCCTCCTCGCCCCTCCTGCCGGACGAACGCCTGGCCGCCGGGGCAGCCCGTCTCGCCTCCCGGTACGCCGGCCGCTTCGCGCCGGAGACCGTGCTGGGCCTGCTCGCCGACTCGTACGCGCTCCTTGCCGAACACGCTCGGATCCGTACGCACCTGGTGGTACCGGCGGAGCGGCTGACCGCCGAGCGCCTGGACGCACTCGCCCACACCCAAGGGCTGGTGAGCGGGCCGACGCGGGTGCTGTTCGTCTGCAGCCGGAACGCCGGCCGCTCCCAGATGGCCGCCGCCCTCCTCGCCCACCGGGCCGGTGAGCGCGTCACCATCTCCTCGGCGGGCACCCACCCGGCCGACACGGTGGAGCCGCACATCGCACAGGCCCTCACCGAGGCCGGCGTGGACCTCGTGGACGCCTACCCCAAGCCGCTGACCGAAGAGGTCGTGCAGGCAGCCGACATCGTGATCACCATGGGCTGCGGCGACGCCTGCCCGGTCGTCCCCGGCCGCCGCTACCTCGACTGGCCGGTCGCCGACCCCGACCATGCGCCGATCGCCGTCGTCCGGGGTATCCGCGACACGATCGACGCCCACGTCACCGAGCTTCTCGCGCGGCTCGCGCCGTAGAACCCCACGTCCCCACCGCAGTTGAATCAACCCAAGGAAGAACAGATGTCCTCCGCTCCCGCCGCCTCCGTCCTGTTCGTCTGCATCCACAACGCGGGCCGCTCCCAGATGGCGGCAGGGTTCCTGCGCCACCTCGCCGGTGACCGCGTCGAGGTCCGCTCCGCCGGGTCGGTCCCCGGTGACAAGGTCAACCCCTCCGCCGTCGCCGCCATGGCCGAGCTGGGCATCGACATCTCCGACCAGAAGCCGAAGGTCCTCACCCCCGAGGCCGCCCAGGCGTCCGACTACATCATCACCATGGGCTGCGGCGACGCCTGCCCGTACTTCCCCGGCAAGACCTACCTCGACTGGCACCTCGAGGACCCGGCCGGCCAGGGCGTCGATGCCGTGCGCCCCATCCGTGACGAGATCAAGGGCCTCATCGAGGGCCTCATCGCCGAGATCGACGCCAAGAGCACCCAGAAGCAGGAGGGCTGACCACATCATGACGACCACCCCTACGGGGACCGGTGATGTGCGCGAGGTCATCATCGGCTCAGGCGCGGAGGGCTACCTGAAGACCCAGGCACCCACGACCCGGACGAGCATCGCCGGTGTCTTCGGTGCGGGCGACGTGGTGGACCACATCTACCGCCAATCCATCACGGCGGCCGGCTCCGGATGCTCCGCGGCCCTGGACGCCGAGCGGTACCTCGCGGCCCTCGGTGACGCCGTGCCGACCGACGGGTCCGAGCTCGTAGCGGCAGGCTGAGGGCCGAAGCCCGCTCCGTCGGCCGCCCGAGCCCACCGGCGCCTCAGCAGCGTAGGCAGTGCGCACGTGCGCCTGAGTAGCCTTACTCAGGCGCACAGGTCCGACCGTTCCGATACTGCTGTCGGACGAACGGGAGAAGTCGTGAGACGGCGTCGGTCAAGACTTGAAGTGTGGGTTCCGCAGGCTACTTGACCCTGATGGTCGGGCTGTTGGTCTGGGTGGACGTGCTCGTACGGACGGGCGACGCCGGGTTCGCCGGCATCTGGCCGATGCTGGCCACCGCACCGCACCCGGGATGCACGGCGGGTGGTGGGCAGCCGCTCGGGGCTGCCCGGTCTCCGTGTCGACCACCGCGGCGTCCTCGCAGTCCTTGGATAGGATTTCCGGATGATCACACCCGCAGGCCTCAGCTCCGCCGCGCTGCGGCTCGACCGGCCGGTCGGCGCGCAGCGGATGCCCGCTCCCGGTGAGGCGCTGGTGCGGTTCGCGGACGCCGTGACGCAGGCCCCCTTCGCGGAGCGCCTCGCGCCCGACGTGCTCGACGCGGCCGAGCGCCGGCGGGCCGACCGGTTCGCGCGCCCCCAGGACCGCGGCTCCTACCTCGTCGCGCACGTGGCGCTGAGGCTGCTGCTGGGGGCCCTCCTCGACACCGCGCCGCACGCTCTGGTGATGACCCGGGATGCCTGCCCCGAGTGCGGCGGCCCGGACGGGCGACCGGTCCTCGTCGGCGGCCGCGCCCACTTCTCCCTGTCGCACAGCCGCGACGCGGTCTTCGTGGCCTGCGCCTCCACGCCGGTCGGGGTGGACGTGGAAGCCCTGCCGACGCCACGGGTGGTGGCGCAGAGCGAGGACTTCTTCCACCCCGACGAGAGTGCCGAACTGGCCGCGCTCCCGGAGGCCGAGCGCCCCGCGGCGTTCGCCCGCCTGTGGACGCGCAAGGAGGCCCATCTCAAGGGCACCGGAGCGGGGCTCGGGCACGAGGGCCACCGGACCTACCTGGGGACCGGTCCGGCCGCCGATTCCGTGCGCCCGCACTGGTCCCTCACCGACCTGCCGGCGCCCGAGGGCTACGCCGCCGCGCTCGCGCTGCGCGCTCCCTCGGCGAACTGGCGCTGACGCCCGGACCGGGAACTCATGTACTGAGTGTTCGTCAGCGGCTCCTCTCTGATAGTTGTTTCAGCGGGGTACGGGCGCAGGCCCGTAGCGGTGTCCCTTCGGCCGCCGCAGGGAGGACGTACATGAGCACCACCACTCGGGACGAGCACCTCGCCGTCGAGCAGCGCGCCGTCGACCACGCGTACGACTGCTACACCGCGCGACTGGCCGAGATGAACGGAACGTCGGCGGCCTCGGCCTCGGCGAGCGGCAAGGACTCGATCGCCAACCGGATCGACGCGGAGGCGCGCGCCGCTTCGTACGGAGGACTCGGCGACGAGGCACTGGTGTTCGCCCGGGTCGACGCGCCGGAGGAACCGGGGGAGGATCCCCGCCCCTGGTACGTCGGTCGGCGGGTGGTGTGGGACGCCGCCAACGAGGCGGTGGTGCTGCAGTGGACCAGCCCCTTGGCGCGGAAGTGGCTGGACGCCCGGCCCGAGAGCCCCGGTGAGGTGACGCTGCGGCGCCAACTGCGCTGTGTCCAGCGGATCGTCGAGGGCTACTTCGACGACATCGCCCCGTCGGCCGCCTCTCCCGCCCCGGTACCGCAACCGGTACCCCAACCGGTACCCCGACCCGTACCCGTACCCACGACCGTTCCGGAGCCCCGGCCGGAGTCCCCGACCCCTGGCGCCATCGTCCGTCGGCAGCGCCCCAAGAACCTCCAGCCCGACGACTTCCTGCTGCGCGAGCTCCAGCGGTCGCGCAGCGGCCGCATGCGCGACATCGTCGAGACCATCCGCCGCGACCAGATGGAGCTGGTCACCGGCTCCCCCTCCGACATCCTCGTCGTGCAGGGCGGACCGGGCACCGGCAAGTCCGCGGTCGGTCTCCACCGCGTGACCTGGCTCGTCAACAACGAGCACTTCAAGGCCCAGGACATCCTGGTGATCGGCCCCCACCAGCGGTTCCTCGACTACGTCGGCCAGGTCCTGCCCACGCTCGGCACCCGGGACGTCAACGCCGTCCAGCTGAACCGCCTGTGGGACGGCGAGATACTCGGCACCGACTCCCCGCAGGCGCGACGCGTGAAGTCCGACGAGCGAATGGCGGCCGTCCTGCGCCGCCGCGTGGAGAACGACTACCGTCCCGAGGCGCTCGACGACCTCGTCGTCGCGCCCTCCTTCGAAGGCGACGAGCCGGCGATCGTCGTCCCCGCCGGCAGTACGACCCTGCGCGTACCGCGGTCCGAGGTCCTCGCCCTCCTCGACCAGGCACACGAGGGCGACAGCCCCTACCGGGAGCGCCGCGACCGCTTCCGCGGCCTGCTCGTCGACCGTCTGCTGCAGGTGCTCTCCGACATCGCCCCACGCCGCGGGCAGGCCGGTACGATCCGCCGGGACCTGGAACGCAACCGCAGGGTCGAGCGCCTCATCGAACGTGTCTGGCCGTCCCCGGGCGCCAGGGAGGCCCTGCGCACCCTCTACGACTCGCCCGACGTCCTGCGCGCCTGCGCCGACGGCATCCTCGACGAGGGGGAGCAGGCGGCCCTGCTGCGGCCCCGCGCCGCCAGCGCCGACGCCGATCCCTGGACCCTCGACGACCACGTCTGCCTCGAAGAGCTGCGGGCCCTCATCAGCGGGGAGACCCCGAGCCGCTACGGGCACATCGTCGCCGACGAGGCACAGGACCTCACGCCCATGCAGGCCCGCGCCCTGCGGCGACGCTGCGCCGTGGGTGGCTCCATGACCGTCCTGGGCGACCTCGCGCAGGCGACGGGCCCCCACATCCCGGTGAGCTGGGACCGCCTCGGCACGTTCCTCTCCGACGACGGCGACTGGCGGGTGGCCGAGCTCCACACCAGCTACCGCGTGCCCGCCGAGATCATGGAGTTCGTCGCCCCCCTCGCCCGGGAGATCGCACCGGCCCTGCCCTACCCGCAGGCCGTGCGCGAGGCCGGCGAGGACGCCGTACGGACGGTCGCGACCGAGCCGTGGAAGCTCCTCGACGACACGGTCGCCCACGTGACGCGCCTCGTGGGCACCAGCGACGGGAACACCCTGCGCTCCGTGGCCGTCATCGTCCCCGACGACTCGGACTGGCTCGACGCGATCGGCCGCAGGATCCACGAGGGCGGCGACATCGGCGCGCCGCACCGCTCGGCCGTCTCCGTGCTGGCCGCCGCCCAGGCCAAGGGCATGGAGTACGACCACGTTCTGGTCATCGAGCCCGCCACCATCGCCGCCCGCGGTCCCGCGGGCCTTCGGCAGCTGTACGTGGCCCTGACCCGTAGCACCCAGAGCCTGACCGTCCTGCACACCGCCCCGCTGCCGGAGGTACTCACGGGCTCCGCGGACGGCTCCGGGGCTCCGGCGTCCGAGGCCGCGGTCACGGCCATGACGGATACGGAGGCGGATACGGAGGCAGATACGGAGAAGGAGACGGATACGGATGCGGATACGGATGCGGATACGGAGGCGGCGGCGGGGGCGGCGCCGGACCTGGAGGCACCCGTGACCCGGCTTCCCCGGATCGGGGCCGATGTGCGGGTCGAGGTCGTGGACCAGGCCCCCGGCGGCCGCTACAAGGTCAAGTCCCTCACCCCCGGCTTCGACCGTCTGCTGGTCCTCACCGTCCGCCACGGTTCGGTTCCCCCGCGGCGTGGCGAGAAGCTGGACTGCTGGGTGTTCGCGAACGAGACGAACCAGACGGTCCTCACCTCCGACCAGCGCGGCCGGTCGCCCGTCTCGGCGAGGATGGCGGTGCGCTACCTCGCGGCCCTGGACGTGCTCCGGGAGCTGACCGAGAGCGCCGGAGACGTGCCCGACGCCCGCGGCAGGCTCTCCGAGCTGCAGGGGATGGCCAACCGCGTCCTGCGCAGGGACCAGGCCGACTGGGTCGATGTGCTCCACCTGTTCGACTCCCCGGACAGGGACAGGCTGGGCGTTCTGCGCGACCTCGCCGCGAGCACCAACCGCGCCCTGAAGGAAGGCACCTTCGACCCCGCCCGGCTCCGGGAACACCTGACGGCCTCGGGCTGGACGGACACCCTGGCGGAGGCGCACCGGGCCCTCCAGGAGCGCTTCGCCGACGACACGCGACCGGACGACCCGGGCACGGTCCCCGACGCGACCGCCGCAGCCGCAGCGACCGGACTCGTACCAGCAGCCGCAGCCGCAGTCCCCGCCCCACCGCAGCCCGAGCAGAAGGACGTAGAGCAGATGACCCTCGCGGAAGACACGACCGCGCCGGCTTCGACCACGAAGGAAGGCTTCCTGCGCGCGCTGGAAGCGTCGGCCGAAGCCGACCGGACGTGCAAGAAGCACGAGGCGGTCCGCCACGCCCTGAAGTCGTCCCTCTTCTGGTCCGACCTCCAGCCGACCGACTCGCCGGTCGTCGACGTCGCCTGCGTCACCGGGCAAGGGCTCTTCCTCTACGAGGCGTTGGGCGCCGGCCACTCGGCGTACGCGGACCTCCGCTCGGGCGCCACCCGCCTGCTGGAGATCAACCACACCCTGCCCTCACCGGCCGACGGCCTCTATCTGGTCCTCTCCGAAGCTCCGGCCGAGGACTGGTCCGCGGACACCGTCCGCGAGGTCTTCGGCGTCCACGTCATCTGGCGAAGCCCCGAAGGATGGGGCGGCAAGGACACCGGCATCGCGCTGGGACAGCACCCGCAGAGCTGAGGAGGAGCCGACCGGACCGTGGCCGCCGGTACGTGGACACCGGCTACGTGAACGCCGGCTACCACCTGCTCACCGCCCCCGCCCCGGGACCGTGCCCGCCGCCACCGCCCGGTGCTTCGGTGCCGCGGTGGGCGACGTCGGCGTGGCCGATGCCGGATCGGCTTGAACTGCCCTTGGTGTCGGCGGAAAACAGCCTGCTGAAGGGGTGAGTCCGGCCGGGCCGCTGCATAGTCTGACCATCGGTCGATCAGGATCCGCAGCGGGGGTCCACGAAGCGAGGAGAAACACTGATGGTCGGGTCGCGTGTCCTTTCCTTCGGGCACTATCAGCCGTCGAAAGTCTTGACCAATGCCGATCTCGAGCAGATGGTCGACACCACCGACGAGTGGATCCAGAGCCGGGTCGGAATCAAGACGCGCCGTGTGGCGGCCGCGGACGAGTCGGTTTCGGACATGGCCACGAGGGCCGCCGAGCACGCACTGGCCAACGCCGGACTCACCGGTGCGGACATCGACTTCGTCATCGTGGCCACCTGCACGGCGCTCGACCGCTCGCCCAACATGGCGGCCCGGGTGGCCGCCGCGGTCGGGGCGAAGGCTCCCGCCGCCATCGACGTGAACACGGCCTGCTCCGGATTCCCGCACGCCATGGCACTGGCCGACCAGAGCATACGGACGGGTTCCGCCACGAAGGCCCTGGTCATCGGCGTGGAGAAGCTCACCGACTTCGCAGACTGGACGGACCGCACCACCTGCGTGCTCGTCGGCGACGGTGCGGGCGCGGCCGTCGTCGTCGCTTCCGAGGAGTCGGAGATCAGCCCGGTCGTGTGGGGATCCGTACCCGAGATGGGCCGGGCCGTACGCATCGAGGCGCCGTCCAACACCTTCGCCCAGGAAGGGCAGTCGGTCTACCGCTGGGCCACGACGACGCTCCCCGAGGTCGCCCTCCAGGTCTGCGAGCGGGCCGGTGTGAAGCCCGAGGAACTGGGGGCCGTCGTCCTCCACCAGGCCAACCTGCGGATCATCGAACCCCTGGCGCGCAAGATAGGCGCGATCAACGCCGTCGTGGCCAAGGACGTCGTCGACTCGGGCAACACCTCGGCCGCGAGCATCCCGCTGGCGCTCTCCAAGCTCATCGAGCGGGGTGAGATCGAGAAGGGATCGCCCGTACTGCTCTTCGCGTTCGGCGGGGGCCTGTCCTACGCCGGCCAGATCATCAACTGCCCGTGACCGCCGCCGACGGATCGACGGCGATGAAGTCCCCGCGCGTGCCGTGGTGGCCGCTGCTGCGGCTGCGGGAGGCGACGATTGCGCCCCGGGCGCGGCTGCTGGTGTTCCCGCATTCCGGGTCGGGCCCCAACACCCTGTTCCCCGTGGTCGAGCCGCTGCCCGACCACGTGGAAGTGCTCGGGCTCTCGCTCCCCGGGCGGGAGCGCCGGTTCGGCGAGCCGCCGGGCTGCCGGCTCGACCAGGTACTGGACTCCGTGGCCGACGAGGTGCTCGGCCGTGACCCGCTGCCCACGGTGGTCTTCGGGCACAGCCTCGGCGCGCTCCTCGCCACCCGCGCCGCGCGGCTGCTCGGCCCGCACTGCCGGGCGGCCGTCGTCAGCGGGCAGGTCCCCGGCCGGACCCCGCGCCGGGCCCACGGGACCACCACCGAGGAGGATGCCGTCCGGCTGCTGCGGGACGGCGGGGGCACCCCGGAGTGGGTGCTGCACGATCCGGACATGCTTGCGCACGTGACGCGCGTCCTGCGGGCGGACCTCGAACTCAGCCGGGAGGCCGCGGTGGGGTTCGAGGACGTACGGATCGACGTGCCGCTGCACGTGCTGGGTGGCACGGCGGACCCCCTGGTCCCGCACGGACCGCTGGACGGCTGGGCCGCCCACACGACCGGGGCGTGCCAGGTGCTCCGGTTCGACGGCGACCACTTCTTCCTGCTCGCCGACGAGCACCGCCCCACGGTCGTGGACGTGCTGCGCCGGGCGCTCAGGGAGGGCTGAGCGGGCTGAGCGGGCTGACTGGGCGGCCGGGACGGCCCTTCGGCGCCCCCGGGCATGCCGAAGGGCCGGAGCCACGTGGCGCGTGCCCCCGGACCGGGACCGGTTCCCGCCGGGCGGGACGTCACGGCCGGATGATGCGGACCTGGTAACTGCCGTTGCGCAGTTCACCCACCACGGACACGCTGATGCCCGCCTTCTCGTCGGTGAAGGTCTCGCCCGGCCGGAACGGGGCGTCCGAGAGCTCCGCGTGCACATTGGGCCGCCGGGTGCAGCCGCCGCTCGTGCTCGCGCTGTCCGACACCGTGATCGGGCCGTGCCCGGTGTCCACGTCGGAGTCCACCTTGTAGATGAGGACGCCCGGTTTGCAGACGGCCTCGTCGTTCCCGGCCCGGGTGCGCACCTCCACCGCGTACCCGGCGCTCTCCGACAGCGGGACGAAGGCCAGCTTGGTGCCGCCCCGTATCCCCAGCGGGGACAGGGTGTGGTCGCTGGTGCCCGACTTGGCCGCGCAGCTGATCTGCGTACTGTCCAGCCAGCCCAGCTTCCACTTGTGCCAGCCCATCAGGTCGTTGTTGGCACCCCAGTCCTCGCTCATGATGTCCCAGTGCCCGACCGTGCTCCCGCCGTCGGCGGTGTAGAGGTCGGGCAGCCCGAAGACGTGTCCGTTCTCGTGCGGGAGCACCCGGTACCCGGTCTCCTGGTAGGTGCCGGAGCCGTCGTCCTGCCGGCTGTAGACGAAGGACGTGTTGGCCAGCGGCACCCCGTCGGCGACCGGAGCCTCGCCGTTGCCCGAGAAGGTCACCGACAGGACGGTGTCCAGGGCGGACGGCCCGGCGTTCGGCGTGACCAGGACGTTGATGAGGTCGTACCGGGTGAAGTCCACCTCGGGGTCGGCGACCTTCGCTATGTGCTCGACGAGCTGCCGGTAGCCCGGCTCGTACGCGGACCCGCGCTCGATCCCGTACGCGGCGAAGGGCATCGGCATCCGCAGCCAGCCCCTTATCGGCGCCTCGGCCCGGTAGGCCAGCCGGCCGTAGGAACTGGTGCGGAACCATTCGGCCGTCTGGGGGAAGAACTCCGCCATCCGGTCCGCCGCCGTGCCCTCGCCCTTGGCGTCGGGGAAGTCGATCATCAGATTCAGGGCCCGGATCTCGCCGGTCGAGCGCGAGTAGCCGGGTGGGGTCGGCATGCCCTCGGACATCTGCACCCCCATGGTGCCCGCGATCCGGCAGGGCGCGAGAGCCGCTTCCACGGTCGTGGCCACCGCTCCGGCCGCCGAGTTGCCGCGACTGGATATGCCCGTGCTCGCGGTCGTCGTGACGCCGAGGGCCAGCGCGGTCAGGCCGATGTACGCGCTGGTGCGACGTGGTCTGCGTATCCGGTGGCGGGTCTGCGGCATGGAGATCGCCTTCGGGTCCGCGGCAGCCGGCCCTGCCCGGTCTGCGCTCTGTTCGATCACCCTCCGCCGGGCGCGGCGCGCCCGCGCGCCGGAAGAGGCCGAACGTGGACACGCCCGTGACTCAGGTCACACGGAGGAGTGAAATAACCGGGGACCGGATCCCCGTTTGTACGTGAGTCCCACTAAGCGGGGAGCGGCTCCCCGTTTGGGTGGGGTGGTCGCGCAGTCCGCAGCACGAGCCCGCGAGTCCGCACCAGGGAGGCCCCGGAATGAAGAGCTCCACCAGCACCGCCCCGGCACTCCCGCGCACCCCGCACCTGGCGCAGACGGAGAGGCAGACGCAGGCGCAGGCGCAGGCGCAAGGGCAGGCGCAGGTGTCCGCGACCGGCGTTGCGCGTCCGCGCGCCGACGCCGTCCGCAACCGAGAGCGGATCCTGGCGGCGGCTCGCGAGGCCTTCGTCGAATCCGGCTCCGCGGCCCCCTTCGACGAGGTGGCCCGCCGGGCCGGAATCGGCAATGCCACGCTCTACCGGCACTTCCCCGACCGCCCCACCCTCGTCCGCCATGTCGTTCTCTTCACGATGGGCCGGGTGACGGCCTCGGCCGAGGCCTCCCTCGCCGAGGAGCCCGACGCCTTCGCCGCCCTGTGCCGGTTCACGCACGCCGCCGCGGACGAGCGGATCGGCGCCATGTGCCCGATGCTCGCCGATGGATTCGACGGCGACCACCCCGAACTCCTCGCGGCGCAGGCGGCGTTGGAGGAGGCCGTCGTCACCCTGCTGGCCGCGGGCCAGGACGCCGGGCTGGTCCGCACGGACATCGGCGTCGGCGACCTGATGGTCGCCCTCTCCCAGCTCAGCCGCCCCCTCCCGGGCACGGCGTGCATCGACACCGACCGCTTCGCCCACCGCCATCTCCAGCTCTTCCTCGACGGGTTGCGGGCCCCGGCCCGGTCCGAACTCCCGGGCTCGGCAACGTCCTTGGGTGACCTGCGGCAGAAAACCATGTGACACACATAAAGCTTACGAACTAGCCTTTTTCAGTCATTCCGGACAGTGAAGTGGGTATCCCCATGTCAAAAACAGCCGCGAGCCTCGCGCCGGCTGCCGATCCCAGCCGCTGGAAGGCACTCGTCTTCATAGCCCTGGCTCAGCTGATGGTCGTCCTCGACGCGACCATCGTGAACATTGCCCTCCCCTCCGCCCAGACCGACCTCGGCATCTCGGACGGCAACCGCCAGTGGGTCATCACCGCGTATGCGCTGGCCTTCGGCGGACTGCTCCTCTTCGGTGGCCGCATCGCCGACAAGTGGGGCCGTAAGAACGCCTTCGTCGTCGGTCTCATCGGCTTCGCCCTGGCCTCCGCGCTCGGCGGCGCCGCGAACGGCGAGGCCATGATGCTCGGCGCCCGCGCGCTCCAGGGCGCCTTCGGCGCGCTGCTCGCACCGGCGGCCCTTTCGCTGCTCGCCGTCATGTTCACCGACGCCAAGGAGCGGGCCAAGGCCTTCGGTATCTACGGAGCCATCGCGGGAGGCGGCGGCGCCGTCGGCCTGATCCTCGGCGGTTTCCTGACCGAGTACCTGAACTGGCGCTGGACCTTCTTCGTCAACATCCCCTTCGCGATCGTCGCGGCCGTGGGCGCCTGGATGGTCATCCGTGAGCCCGCCGGGTCCCGCAACCGCGCGCCCCTCGACATCCCCGGCGTGATCCTGTCCACCACCGGTCTCGTCGCCCTCGTGTACGGCTTCACCCGCGCCGAGTCCGCCGGCTGGTCGGACGCCCTGACGGTCGTCATGTTCGTCGCCTCGGCGCTGCTGCTGTCGGCCTTCGTCCTCGTCGAGTCCAAGGTGAAGTCCCCGCTGCTGCCGCTGCGCGTCCTGCTGGAGCGCAACCGCGGCGGTGTCTACCTCTCGCTCGGCCTCGCCGTCATCTCGATGTTCGGCCTCTTCCTCTTCCTCACCTACTACCTGCAGGTCGTGAAGGGCTTCTCGCCCGTCAAGACCGGCTTCGCCTTCCTGCCGATGATCGCGGGCATGATCGCGGGCTCCACCCAGATCGGCGCCCGCCTGATGACGCGGGTCCCGCCGCGCCTCCTGATGGGTCCGGGCTTCATGGTCGCGGGCCTCGGCATGCTGCTGCTGACCCAGCTGGAGGTCGGCTCCTCGTACCCGGCGCTGATCCTGCCGGCGCAGCTGCTGCTCGGCCTCGGTATGGGTACGGCGTTCATGCCGGCGATGTCCCTGGCCACGCACGGGGTGAACCCGGCCGACGCCGGTGTCGCCTCCGCCATGGTCAACACCTCGCAGCAGGTCGGCGGCGCCATCGGCACCGCGCTGCTGAACACCATCGCCGCCTCGGCGACCACCGCCTACCTGGCCGACCACGCGGCCGAGGCCGCGGCGGGCGGCCCGGCCGGTCAGCTGATCCAGGCGCAGGCCATGGTCGAGGGCTACGCGTCCGCCATCTGGTGGGCGGTCGGCATCCTGGTCGCCAGCTCGGTCATCGCGCTGACGCTGATCAACACCGGCCGTCCGGGTGCCGGCGGCCCGGTGGCCTCCGGTTCCGGTGACGAGGCAGAGCTCAAGGTCCCGGTGCTCGCCCACTGACCGGGGCCGAGGACCCCACGGAATGACTGATGACCCCGTCTCGTTCAAATTTGAACGAGACGGGGTTAGTCTGTTTCAGTACGCATTTCAACTACGCGGAGGAGCGCCCCCTGTGACCCGCATGCCGGCCCTGTACCTGAGCCACGGCGCACCCCCGCTGGTCGACGACCCGATCTGGCCCGGCGAGCTCGCCGCCTGGTCCGCCGGCCTGCCGCGCCCCCGGGCGATCCGGATGGTCTCCGCCCACTGGGAGGAGGCCCCGCTCGCCCTCGGCGCCACGGACCGCGTCCCGCTCGTGTACGACTTCTGGGGCTTCCCGGAGCACTACTACCAGGTCCGCTACGACGCCCCCGGCGCCCCGGAGCTGGCCGCCTCGGTCCGCAAGCTGCTGCGCGCCCCCGGCACCCCCGTCCAGGACATTCCCGACCGCGGCCTGGACCACGGGGCGTACGTCCCTCTGGTGGAGATGTACCCGGAGGCCGACATCCCGGTCCTCCAGATCTCCCTGCCCACGCTGGACCCGGCCGGCCTGATGGACATCGGCCGCAAGCTCGCCCCGCTGCGCGACGAGAGCGTGCTGATCGTGGGCAGCGGCTTCTTCACCCACAACCTGGCGGCGCTGCGCCACACGGGCCCGGGCGTCCCCGCCTGGTCGGCGGAGTTCGACGCGTGGGGCCGCGAGGCCCTGGCCGTGTCCGACGTGGACGCCCTGCTGGACTTCGCGCACAAGTCCCCGGCGGGCCGCCTGGCCCACCCCCGCACGGAACACTTCGCCCCGCTCTTCGTCACCCTCGGTGCGGCCGAATCCGACCTGACCGCCGCCCGCACCCCGGTGGACGGCTTCTGGATGGGCCTCTCGAAGCGCTCCCTCCAGTTCGGCTAGGAGCTGCGAACGCGCCGGACCCCTCACGTGAACTCTCCGATCCGGCGGAACCCGAAGCGCTCGTGGAGCCGCACCGAGGCCTCGTTCGGCAGGGCGATCCCGGCGAACACGCGGTGCACGGGCTCCTTGGCCAGGGCCGCGAAGAGGGCCTCGTAGAGGAGGGTGGCGATGCCCTGTCGGACCGCGTGCGGGGCGAGGTGAGGCAGACGCTCGCTTCCACCGAGGTGGCGTAGGCCGGTTTGGTGCGGAATGTGCTGCTCGTGGCGTATCCGGCCATTCGATCGCCTGTCCAGGCAACCAGAAGCCGGTGCCGCCCGTCTTCAGGGTGGGAGTGCAGCCAGGGGCGGCGCTGTTCCGGAGTGAAAACGGCTGTGTCGAATGTGACGGCAATCTCACGGAGTCACAGGTGTAGATGTCGGTGAGGAGCGGCAGGTCGGCTTCCGTTCCGGGCCTGACCTGCACCTCTTCGAATCCTCGCGGCTTTCGCTCCCCTCCCGTGGCGGGGCAGGATACTGCAAGATCTCGAAAATCAGGGGGCGGCGTGGGAATTCTGTCCCGATTCCAGTCGTTGTTTCCTTCGGAAGCGGGCACTCGGGAGAGTGTCCGTGACGCAGCGGACCGGTCGGCAGCCGTTCCGGCGGCGTCCACCAGCCGCACCGCGACCGAACACTTCGCAAGGGAGCACGCATGGCAACCCGCGCCGTCGCCCGTCGTCAGTCCACGAGCAGCGCCCGCGCTGTGGGCGGGGAGATCGCAGACCGCGACCTGGTCGGCATGTACCTGGACGAGATCGCGCGCACCCCGCTGCTCGACGCCGCAAAAGAGGTGGAGCTCTCCCAGATCATCGAGGCGGGCGTCTACGCCCAGCAGATCCTCGACGGCGCGATAGAACGAGACGGGGACACCCCGGCGCGCGAGGAGCTGGAGGCGCTGGCCGCCGAGGGCGAGCGGGCCAAGGAAGTCTTCATCCGCTCGAACCTCCGCCTCGTCGTGGCCGTCGCCCGGCGCTATCCGCGCAGCGGTCTGCCCCTCCTCGACCTGATCCAGGAGGGCAACGCCGGCCTGGTCCGCGCGGTCGAGAAGTTCGACTACGCCAAGGGCTTCAAGTTCTCCACGTACGCCACGTGGTGGATCCGGCAGGCGATCACCCGGTCCATCGCGGACCAGTCACGCACCATCCGCCTCCCCGTCCACCTGGTCGAGGAGCTCGGCCGGATCCGACGCGTCCAGCGCGAGTTCAACCGCGAGAACGGCCGCGAACCGGAGCACACCGAGATCGCCGCCGAGCTGGACACGACGGAGAAGCGCGTGGGTGACGTACTGGACTGGGCCCGCGACCCGGTCAGCCTGAACATGTCGGTCGACGACGACGGCGACACGCAGTTCGGTGACCTCCTGGAGGACACCTCGGCGATCTCGCCCGAGCAGTCCGTGCTCTCCCTGCTGCGCAGCGAGGAGCTGGAGGACCTGCTGGGCAAGCTCGACCAGCGCACGGCGTCGATCATCAAGATGCGGTACGGCATCGACGACGGCCGCGAGCGGACGCTGACGGAGGTCGGCAAGCAGCACGGCCTGACCCGGGAGCGGATCCGCCAGATCGAGAAGCACGCCCTGCTGGAACTGAAGCGGATGGCGCGCGACACCGGCTTCGACGCGGTGGCCTGACAGGTCCCGCCCCCGAACGAGCCCCGGTGCCTATCCCCCCCAGGCGCCGGGGCTCTCTCCTGCCCGGGCCGGTCAGCCGGGGTCCGCCGCCGCCAGATCCGCCGCAGTCGCCGCCCCCGTGAGCCGGGCGGCCAGCGCCCCGGCCGCCGCACGCAGCTCCGCCGGCTCCCGCACGGTGAACGCCAGCCCCGTCAGGGCGAGCCGCGCCACCGTCCACTCCGGCGCGTCCGCGCTCTCGAAGCTCACCGAGGTCCCCGTCCCGTCACCCGGCAGGGCC
This sequence comes from Streptomyces sp. NPDC054840, assembly GCF_053611065.1. Classification (NCBI taxonomy): domain Bacteria; kingdom Bacillati; phylum Actinomycetota; class Actinomycetes; order Kitasatosporales; family Streptomycetaceae; genus Streptomyces; species Streptomyces sp. NPDC054840. The sequence goes on along the minus strand of NZ_JBSGZP010000005.1, from coordinate 5,144 downwards.
GCGGCCCGCAGCCAGGCCGGCAGCTCCGCCGGGCCGGCCGCGAAGTCGGCCTCCACCCGGTACGGCTGCTTCTCCCCACCCCGCAGCCCCCGCCGGACGAACTCCTCCGCCTCCATCGGCATGTCCCGCCGCACGAACCGGGCCCCCGTCGCGAAGGCCTCGTCGACCCGGTCCACCCGGAAGGTCCGCCAGTCCTCCCGCTCCAGGTCGTAGGCGACCAGGTACCACCGGCTCCCGGTGCTCACCAGCCGGTACGGCTCCACCAGCCGCCGCGTCTCGGCCCCGTTCCCCGCCCGGTACGCGAACCGCAGCCGCTCCGGCCCCGCGACCGCCGCCGCCATCGTGGTCAGCGTCCGCGGGTCGACGCTCGCCCCGTCCCCCCGGGACAGCGCGATCGTGGCCGACTGGAGCGCGCTCACCCGGTGCCGCAGCCGTGAGGGCAGGACCTGCTCCAGCTTCGCCAGGGCCCGTACGGAGGCCTCCTCGACCCCCTCGATCGCGTGGCCGGCCCCCGCCCGCAGGCCCACCGCGATCGCCACGGCCTCCTCGTCGTCCAGCAGCAGCGGGGGCATCGCCGCCCCGGCCACCAGCCGGTATCCGCCCTCGGCGCCCAAGGTGGCCTCCACCGGGTAGCCGAGGTCCCGCAGCCGCTCGATGTCACGCCGGATGGTCCGCGCACTCACGTGCAGCCGCAGCGCGAGCTCGCTCCCGGGCCATTCCCGCGGTGTCTGGAGAAGGGACAGCAGGGACAGCAGCCGTCCAGGTGTGTCGGTCATGAATCCAGGCTGCCAGCGAAATAGGACACAGACTGACCTAGACGCCGTCTAAGTTTCTCTTCATGAGCACCGAGACGTTCAGGACATCGCCCGAAAGAGAGAACGGGCCCGTACAAGAAGAGCGGAACGACGTAGCCCACGACGCACCCAGCTCGCCCGCCGACCGCCGCCGCTGGCTGGCGCTCGCCATCGTGATGACCGCGGCCTTCATGGACCTGGTCGATGTCACGATCGTCAACATAGCCATCCGCACCATGCGGGAGGACTTCGGCGCCTCCACCAGCGCAATCCAGTGGATCACGGCGGGCTATGCCCTCGCCTTCGCCGCGGGCCTGATCACCGGCGGCCGTCTCGGTGACATCTACGGCCGCAAGCGCGTCTTCCTCATCGGCATCGCCGGGTTCACCGTGGCCTCGCTGCTCTGTGGCATCGCCGCGAACCCGGACATCCTCGTCGTGGCCCGCCTCCTCCAGGGCGGTATGGCCGCCCTGATGGTGCCGCAGGTCCTGGCGATCATCCACGTCACCTTCCCGCCCCAGGAGCGCGGCAAGGTCTTCGGCATGTTCGGCGCGATCGTGGGCCTCGCCGCCGTCTCGGGCCCGCTGCTCGGCGCGCTGCTCATCGAGTGGGACCTCTTCGGTCTCGGATGGCGCCCGATCTTCCTGATCAATCTGCCCGTCGGCATCATGGGCGTGATCCTGGGCCGCAAGTTCATCGCCGAGTCCAAGGCCCCCAAGGCGCTGCGTCTGGACCTGGTAGGCGTCGTCCTCGCCACCCTCGCCCTGGTCCTGCTGATCTTCCCGCTGACCCACGGCCACGAGAACGACTGGCCGCTGTGGGGCTTCGTCTGCATGAGCGCGGCGCCGTTCGTCTTCGCCGCCTTCATCGCGTACGAGAAGTACAAGATCAAGAAGGATGGCTCCCCCCTCGTCGAGCTCTCCCTCTTCAAGGTCAAGAGCTTCGCGGGCGGTATCGCCGTCCAGCTGACCTTCGGAATCGCGACCGGCATCTTCTTCCTGGTCTGGACGATGTACATGCAGATGGGCCTCGGCTGGAGCGTGCTGCGCGCGGGTCTGACCGGCATCCCGTTCTCCATCGCGGTCTCGGTCGCCGCCGGCCTCTCGGTCGAGAAGCTCGTCCCCCGTTTCGGCCGCAAGGTGCTCCAGGCCGGCGCGCTGGTCATGGCCGCCGGTCTGCTCCTCTACATCTGGGAGTCGCAGCACTACGGGATGGAGATCGCCTCCTGGCAGATGGCCGCCCCGCTGATCGTCATGGGCGTCGGCATGGGCCTGATCGTGGCCCCGCTGAACGACACCGTGCTCTCCCAGGTGCCGCGCGAGCACGCGGGATCCGCCTCGGGCCTGATCAACACCACCGGACAGATGGGCAACGCACTGGGTCTCGCTCTGACCTCCGTGGTCTTCTTCGGGCTGATCGACGACGACATGGTCTTCGGCCCGCCGTACGTGGAGGCCTTCCGTGGCGCGCTGTGGTGGGTCGTGGCCGTCCTGGTCGTGATCTTCGCGGTGATGTTCGTACTGCCGCGCAGGGCGCTCGCGATGGAGGAGCGCGAAGGCGCCGCCGAGCACGCCGGCCGTACGCCGGAGAAGGTTCCGGCCGCCTGAGCCGGCCCCCGCGCAGCACCGAACGGACATGCCCGCCCTCCGGGGCGGCATGTCCGTTCCTTTTTTGTTTCCCTCCACACCCCTGCGTACAGTGGTGCGAATCCACCACATAGGGAACGAAACGGACGTAAATTCAGATGTGTGCACCGGAGACGGACACGGGGCTCGCCCCCGCCCACAAGGCCCTGACCGAGGCCGCCGGTACGGAAGTTGCCGCATGATCCTCACCGTCACCCCCAACCCCTCCCTCGACCGGGCCTACGACGTCCCCCCGCTGGACCGCGGCCGGGTGCTGCGCGCCGACGGCGAACGGGCCGACCCCGGGGGTGAGGGCGTCAACGTCTCGCGCGCCGTGGCCGCCGCGGGTGTCCGTACGACGGCGGTCCTCCCCCTCGGCGGCGCCCCCGGCATCCTGCTCGCCGAACTCCTCGGCGTGCAGGGCGTGGACGTCACGGCCGTCTCGATCACCGGTCGGACCCGCTCGAACATCGCGCTCACCGAACCCGACGGCACCCGCACCGAGATCCACTCGCCCGGTCCGGCGCTCTCCCCGGAGGAAGCCGCCCTCCTCCTGGACACCGTCCGCTCCTCCGCCGCCGAAGCCGCCTGGGTCGCCTGCTGCGGCAGCCCCCCGCGCGGTATCGGGCCCGACTGGTACGCCGACCTGGTCGCCCAGGCGCACGCGGCGGGCGCCCGTATCGCCCTGGACTCCTCGGGCCCCACACTGCAGGAGGTGCCGGCGGCCCGGCCGGAGGTGATCACGCCCGACACCTCCGGCCTGGCGACCGCGGTGGGCCGCCCGCTGCCCACCCTGGGGGACGTGATCAAGGCCGCCGAAGAGCTCCGTGAACGGGGCGCGGGGGCCGTACTGGCCTCCCTCGGCGGGGACGGCCGGCTGCTGGTCTCGGCGGAGGGCACCTACTACGGCACCGCCCCGGCCCCGGCCGTGCGCGGCGCCGCAGGGGCGGACGACGCCTCGCTGGCCGGCTTCCTGATCGCGGGCGGCACCGGCCCGGGCGCCCTCGCCTCGGCACTGGCACACGCCGCAGCCGCCGCCCCGCAGCCGGGCAGCGCCATGCCGACCCCGGCGGACCTGCGCCCCGACCGGTTCCGCATCACCGAGGACCCACCCCTGGACCTCCAGCTCACCGACCCCGGTGCGGCCTAGAGGTGCCCAGCCGGCCGGGCCGGATCACCGTACGCGGGCGCGCAGTTCCATCGCTCCGCGGGCGGTCGCCTCGTTCTCGTACACCTCGCACATGTGCCGCCCGTCGGGCGTCGCCGTGTGCTCGACCTCCCACAGGCTGACCTCGGTCCCGTCCAGCAGTACGAAGGCGTGCTCGTACAGGCTGAAACCCGCGCCCCGCCCGTCCGCGAGGCATTGCCGCGCGCCGAACGCCTGCGTGATCTGGTGCGCGTACGCCGACCGCAGCAGCGTCGCCACCGGCTCGCCCGGCCGGTCGGCGTTCTCCGCGCGGCGCAGCACCCGCCGGGCGTGGTCGGCGGAGTCCTCCACCGCGTACTCCCGGTGCCGCCGCGCCGAGGTTGCCGGGGCCGCGTACAGCGCGCTGAGCAGCGCCACGTCGCTCTCCGGCTCGTCCTCGCCCGGCACCAGCACCGAATCCGGGGCCGCCCCCGCGGCCGCCTCACCGAACAGCCGGGTCACGGCCAAGCAGGTCTCCGCCTTGCTCGCGAAGACCTCGTGCCGGACGGACCGGTCGCCCTCCAGCCGGTAGGTCAGCTCCCACAGGGAGAGCGACCCCCCGTCGGTCAGCAGATAGGTGTGCCGGTGGGTCTCCCGCCAGATGCCCGCCGCCGGGCTGTGGTGCGTGGTGTAGAGCGAAGAGTTGTGGGCGAGCGCCGTACCGAGGCGCTCGACCAGCCTGTCCGGCAGGTCGAAGGAGTTGAGGGCGCGGCCGAGGAGTCGTTCGAGGTGCGTCTCGGTTGTCTCGTACGGATCGCTCAAGGTGGGTCTCCAGGCCGTCGCAGCTTGTCACTTCGCGGAAGCTCAACGTAACCCCTGGTTCTGACATCACGTCCGGGGTTCGGTAAAACGTCCGGGAAGCATCGGAGGTTCCCGCCACACCTTCAGGTCGACTTGCATACGAATGCGCACGGTTGGGCCCGATCTGAGGGGGAGCGCGGGAGTATGGGCCGCATGGCAACGAATACAGTGGGCCTCCCGCGCCAGCAGGTACGGCCCCGCAGTGGACACGAGGGCGAACAGAGCGCCGTACCGAGGGGGTTGGCCTGGCTGTTGGCCGTCACCGGATCGGCAGGGCTGCTGGCCTCGTGGGTGATCACCCTCGACAAGTTCCTCCTGCTGGAGGACCCGGACTTCAAGCCCGCGTGCAGCCTCAACCCGGTCGTCTCCTGCGGCAGCGTGATGACGAGCGAGCAGGCGGCGGCCTTCGGCTTCCCCAATCCGATGCTGGGGCTCGTCGCGTACGCCGTCGTGGTCTGCGTCGGCGTGGGCCTGCTGGCGGGCGCCCGCCACCGCGGCTGGTTCTGGCTCGGACTGAACGCCGGCACCCTCTTCGGCGTCGGCTTCTGCAGCTGGCTGATGGTCCAGTCGCTCTATGAGATCAACGCGCTCTGCCTGTGGTGCTGCCTGGCCTGGGTCGCGACCCTGCTGATGTTCTGGGCGGTCACCGCGCACAACGTCCGTACGCGCGTCCTTCCCGCCCCCGGCCCGATGCGAAGCTTCTTCACCGAATTCGGCTGGGCCCCGCCCGCCCTGCAC
>NZ_JBSGZP010000004.1:0-35878 GCF_053611065.1 Streptomyces sp. NPDC054840 | reverse complement strand
ACGCCGCCCCCCGCCCGCCACGGCGGCTCCACCCCGCGCCTCGGGGGCGGGACGCCGTCCGTCAGCAGCGCCCCGACCGAGGCCTCCAACTCCCGCCGCGCCAAAGGCGCCCCGAGGCAGTAGTGGATCCCGGCCCCGAAGGTCAGGTGCGGATTGTCGGCCCGTACGAGGTCCAGCGCGTCGGGATCTTCGAAGCGCGCGGGATCCCGGTTCGCGGACCCGAAGAGCAACGCCACCTCGGCGCCGCGGGGGATGACGGTGTCACCGATCCGGATGTCGTCGAGCACCCAGCGTTCGAACATCTGGAGGGGAGTGTCGTACCGCAGAAGTTCATCCACAGCTGTGGACAACTTTTCGGGATCGCGGCTCTCGCGGAGCGCGGCGAGCTGCGCGGGGTTGCGGAACAGCGCCCACCACCCGTTGACGGTCGTGTTGACGGTGGCCTCGTGCCCGGCGTTCAGCAGGAGCACACAGGTGGAGATCATCTCCTGCTCACTGAGGCGGCCCTCGTCATCGTGGGCGGCGATCAGCCCGGAGATCAGATCCTCCCCGGGGCGGCTTCGCCGCTCGGCGATCAGCCCCCGGAGGTACGCGCTGAACTCGACGCTCGCCCGCACCGCGCGTCGCGCCGTCTCCTCGTCCGGCCGGAGCTCGAACATCCCGCAGATATCCGCCGACCAGGGCCGCAGCAGCCCCCGGTCCGCCTCGGGCACGCCCAGCAGCTCCGCGATCACCGCCACCGGCAGCGGCTCGGCGACGACGGTGAGCAGATCCCCGCCCCCGTCCGCGCGTAGCCGCCCCGCCAGCTCCCCGGCCAGCCGCCGCACGGCGGGCACGAGCCGCTCCACCGTCCGCGGGGTGAAGGCCTTCGCCACCAGCCTGCGCACCCGCGCGTGCGCGGGATCCTCCAGGTCCAGCAGGCCGTTGCCGTTGAGCACGTGGAAGGGCTCGTGCTCCGGTGGCGGCGCCGGCCGTCCGAACTCCTCGTGCGAGAACCGGTGGAGATAGGTCCGTCCCAGCCGCCGGTCCCGCAGCAGCGCACTCACATCGGCGTAGTGCGGCACCAGCCACTGCCCGGTGGCTTCCCACCACACGGCCCGCCCCTGCTCCCGCAACTCCCGGTACGCCGGATAGGGATCGGCGACGAACGCGGCATCCCACGGATCAAAGCCCATCCCCGCACCCTAAGGGCTGTCCCGTCACCCCCGGTGGATCAGCGCACGGCGTCGGATGCGGGGCATCGCTAGTGCTGTGACCGGAAAGGTTCACCGGGTCACGACGCCCGGCACGGCACCTCGCCGCGTTGTCGGACCGCGCGAGTACGTCCAGTACGAGCCGCGGCCCTCCGCCTTGCGATGCACCACACCGGACGCCGCAACCCGGCAAACCTTCCCGGCCACAGCACTAGGCGGAGGCGCGTCTGCATACCGGTCGTATTCTGGCGCTCCGACAACGCGGCGAGGTGGCGTAGCCGTCGTCGTGCGCCCGCCGGGGATGACGGGACAGCCCTTGGGCCCTGGCAGAGGCGGCCGAGCCCGATCAGGCGGGCCTCACCAAGCGGGTCTCGTACGCGTACACCGCAGCCTGGGTCCGGTCCCGCAGGCCCAGCTTCACCAGGATCCGGCTCACATGGGTCTTGATGGTGGACTCGGCGACGACCAGCCGGTCGGCTATCTCCGCATTGGACAACCCCTGCGCGATCAGTACCAGCACCTCCGTCTCCCGCTCCGTCAGCTCCCCCGCACCCGCCGGGTCCGCGATCTTGCGGGCCTCGGAGATCTTCGAGAACTCCACGATCAGCCGCTTGGTCACCGAGGGCGCCAGCAGGGCTTCCCCGGCCGCCACCACTCTCACCCCGTCGGCCAGCTGACGGGCCGACGCGTCCTTGAGCAGGAACCCGGAGGCCCCGGCCCGCAGCGCCTGGTACACGTACTCGTCGAGGTCGAAGGTCGTCAGGACCAGCACCTTCGCGTCCGTGTCGGCGGCCACGATCTCCCGCGTGGCCTCCAGCCCGTTCATCCGCGGCATCCGGATGTCCATCAGCACCACATCCGGCCGCAATGCCGCCACCTGCACGATGGCCTCCCGGCCGTCGACCGCCTCGCCGACCACCTCGATGCCGTCCATCGCGTTCAGCAGAACGGAGAACCCCTCGCGCACCATCACCTGGTCGTCGACGATCAACACTCTGATCGTCATACCGTCCCCTCCTGCGGCGCCGGCACGGGCTCCGAGCGGTGGGGGACCGGTATGAACACCGCCACCTCGTACCCGCCCGCCGACGTCCGGCCGGCCGTCATCTCGCCCTCCAGCATGGCCACCCGCTCCCGCATCCCGGTGATCCCGTGCCCGGCCCCCTGCGAGGGCCGCGCGTCCCCGGTCGCCCGGCCGTTGACGATCCGTATGCCCAGGCCGCCCAGTACGTACGAGACCTCCACCTCGGCCGTGGCCCCCGGCGCGTGCCGCAGCGTGTTGCTCAGGGCCTCCTGGACGATCCGGTACGCCGACAGCTCCACACCCTGCGGCAATTCCCGCACCGAGCCCGTGATCGTCTTCTCCACGCTCAGGCCGGCCTCCCGCACATTGGCCAGCAGGCCCTCCAGCGAGGCCAGCGTCGGCTGTGGGGCGTCCGGGGCCTCGTAGTCCGCGGAGCGCACCACACCCAGCACCCGCCGCAGCTCCGTCAGAGCCGCCACCGCGTTCTCCCGGATGGTGACGAACGCCGCCTCCAGCTCCGGCGGCGGGTTCTTCACCCGGTACGGCGCGGCCTCCGCCTGGATCGCCACCACCGACATGTGGTGGGCCACCACATCGTGCAACTCCCGGGCGATCGTGGTCCGCTCCTCCAACAGCGTCCGCTTGTCCCGCTCGACGGCCGTGACCTCCTGCTGCGCGCTCACCTCCGCCTTCGCGTCCCGGCGTATCTGAATGCTGCCCGCGATCACCAGGGCGAAGGCCGAGGCCAGTGCCATCTCCGGCATGTTCGATCCCCATCGGCCGTTGAACAGGAGGGAGATCCCGGTTCCCAGCACGAGGGTGAGCGCCCACATCCAGGCCGCCACCCGGGGCCCGGTCCGCAGGGTCACGAGGAACATGACAACGATGTACGCGAAGAAACTCCCGTCGGTCCACGGCCAGTTGAAGCCACCACCGATACCGGCCGTCACCACCGTCATCGCGATGGCCGCCCACCACGCGCCGACCGGCCGCACCAGCGTCATCAGGACCGGCGCCGCCGTCAGGAACGTCACGGCGATCGGCCCCAGGTCACCCCAGGCGGCCGACTGCGTGTTGAGCGAGATCATCCCGACAAGGAAGGCCAGGGCTCCCACCGCCGCATGCCGCCGCCACGGAGCGTACCGGCGCAGCACCCCGGGAAGCCGGCGCACGAAGCGACCGGAGGTATCCGCCGGCGGCAGCGGCCGGTAGACGAAGGCATCGGTGACGAGATCCCGGCGCAGGGTCGCGATCACCTCGGATGCCAGTCGGAACTCAGGTGCCCGGGATGTCCCCCCGGTGGTCGTCTCGGTCATGCACACCACCGTAGGTCCGTACCGCCCTCGTCCGCGTCGCCGCTGATGGGGATTTCCCGGGGTCCCTCTCAAGTACTACCCGGGTCGGCTCAGTAGCCCGTCGGGCGGATCAGACCCGTCTCGTACGCGAACACCGCGGCCTGCGTACGGTCCCGCAGACCCAGCTTCACCAGGATCCGGCTCACATGCGTCTTCACCGTCTGTTCGGCCAGCACCAGGTGCTCCGAGATCTCGGCATTCGACAGGCCCTGGGCGATCAGCGACAGCACCTCCGTCTCCCGCTCGGTCAGTGCCTCGATCCGGGCCCGCGACGGCGCACGCGGCGCCCCCAGCCGGGAGAACTCCGTGATCAGCCGCTTCGTGATGTTCGGCGAGAGCAGCGCCTCGCCGGCCGCGACCACCCGCACCGCCTCGGCGAGCTGGTCGGCCGAGGCGTCCTTGAGCAGGAACCCGGAGGCCCCGGCGCGCAGCGCCTCGTACACGTACTCGTCGAGATCGAAGGTGGTCAGCACCAGCACCTTCACAGCGGCGTCCGGAGCGGCCGTGATGACGGACGTGGCCTCGATCCCGCCCATCCCCGGCATGCGGATGTCCATCAGCACCACGTCCGGAGCCAGCTCGGCGACCTTCGCCACCGCGTCCGCCCCGTCCACCGCCTGCCCCACGACCTCTATGTCGGGCTGCGCGTCGAGAAGCACGGTGAAGCCCTGCCGGACCATCATCTGGTCGTCGGCGATCATCACCTTGATGGGGGTGCTCATGAGGCTCTCTTCGTCTCGGGGCCGGCGGCCACCGGCGGGTCCTGCGGATCCATCGGGAGTACGGCGCTCACCTCGTACCCCCCGTCGGGGCGCGGGCCGGCGGCCAGTTCGCCCCCCAGCATGCCTGCCCGCTCCCGCATCCCCAGCAGCCCGTGCCCCGCTCCGGGCGAGGGCGGGGCCGACCGGGTCGGCGCGCTGTTCGCGACGCACAGGTGCAGCTCACGCGGCCCGTACGCGATGCCCACCTCCACGCGCGAACCGGGCGCGTGGCGCAGCGCGTTGCTCAGCGCCTCCTGCACGATCCGGTACGCGGTGAGCTCCACGCCCGGGGTCAGCGGCCGCCGTATCCCCGCGATCTCCGTCGTGACATCGAGCCCGGCCCCCCGCACGTTGTCCACGAGACCGTCCAGTTCGCCCAGGGTGGGCTGTGGATGATGGGGGTTCACGGGATCGTCGGGCTGCTCGGACCGCAGCACGCCCAGCACCCGCCGCAGCTCCGTCAGCGCCTCCAGCGCGTTCTCCCGGATGCCGGCCAGATTCTCCTTGAGCTCTTCCGACGGGTTCTCCACCAGGTGCGGTGCGACCTGCGCCTGGATGGAGATCACCGACATGTGGTGGGCGACGACGTCGTGCAGTTCGCGGGCGATGCGGCTGCGCTCCTCCAGCAGGGTGCGCCGGGCCCGCTCCTCCTCGGTGAGGGTCTCCTGCTCCACGAGTTTGCCGCGGGCGAGGCGGGTGGCCCGAAGGGCGTGGCCGAGGATCCCCACGAACCCGAAGATGAGAGCCGCGCCGCCGATGATCGTCTGGCTTTGCGGAGGCCTGAGGGAGAGGTCGGCCAGTCCGTTGAGGGTGAGAGTGATGCCGACGACCGAGACGGTCACCCGGGGCGGCATCCGCAGGGCGACCATCAGGAGCACGGGCGCGAGCGTGAACGGCCCGGCCGGCGTCCACGGCCAGGACTGCCCCTGGCCGATGTGGTCATGGATGGCCCAGGCGCTCAGGCCGGAGGTGACGAGCCCGAGCCACCAGGCCGCGATCGGCCGGAACATGCTGAGCACGACGGACGCGGAGGTCAGCAGCGACAGCCCCAGGACGGCCGGACCGAACACCCCGTAATGGTCGTTCAGCTGCATTCCCGTGAGGACACCGCAGGGAACGGCCACGTAGCAGAGGACCACATGCGGCAGCCAGGCCAGCCAGCGCGGCCGCGACATCTTCGGGAGCGGATCCCGCCTCAGGGTGAACAACTCCCGGCCCAGTCCGTGCGGGAGGCGGGTGCGGACTTCGGCGGCGGGTGGCTCGGTCTGCTGGTTCACGCCGTTCAGGCTAAGGCGGGTCCTAGACACGGGTGATCTCCTTGGCGGGCTCCGCCTCGGGGCGGGAGACCGCGGCGGTACGGGTGACTCGGGAGGGCTTCCGACGGCGGGAGGCCTGCTCGTGGATACGGAACGCCGCCCAGCAGAGCGACAGCGCGGCGGCGAACACGGGCAGCCACAGCAGCCGGGCCGCTATCCAGCCCACCGAGTCGGGCACGGTGTGCAGCCCGGGCAGGTCTGCCGAGACCAGCAGCCCGAGAGCGGTGACGGCCATCATGGCGGTCTGGTGCCACAGGAAGACGGTCATGGCGAAGAGGTTCACCAGGGCCACCTTCGCCCAGGTCTTCGGCCGTCGCATGGCCCGGGCCAGTGGCTCGCGCACCAGCAGGGCCAGCCCGCACTGGGCCAGTGCGAAGGCCGCCGCGGCGAGTGTCGGCGGGTTCAGATTCGATACGGCGGCCCCGGGGACACCCACCATCGACGCCGGGTACCCGCACCACAGGATCAGCGCGGCCGTGGCCACGCCTCCCGCTCCGAGCAGGAGCAGCGCCTCGCCGCGCCGGGCGAAAGCCCCACGGGACCAGGCGGCACCGAGGGTGAAGGGGACGAGCCAGCCCGCCGCCACATTGATCCAGCCGATCCAGGCCGGGCCCCCCAGCCCGAAGCGCCACACGTCTACGGCAGCGACCACGGCCAGCGGCCACAGCGGGCCGATCCGGGCCACGAGCGGGGTCGCGGCGGTGAGCGTGGCGAACACGAGCAGGAACCACAGCGGCGACAGCACCAACGTGACCAGCGACCGGACGGTGCCGAGCTCCGCCCCGCCGATCAGCATCCCGCCCGCGACGACCGCCCAGAGAAGCAGTACCGCGGCGACCGGACGGAACAGCCGCCCCAGCCGCTGCCCGGCCCAGGCGCCGTACGAGACGCCACGCTCGCGCGCCGACATGTACCCGCGGGCGGCGACATGGCCGCCGACCAGGAAGAAGACGGACAGCGTCTGGAACACCCAGGACACCGGAGCCAGCCACGGCATGTGTGCCAGCGGGCTGGTGGTGCTCAGACCGCCGTCGCGTGCGGTCAGCGCGGTCACCAGCCAGTGTCCGAGGACCACGCCGAGGATCGCGAAGGCCCGCAGAGCGTCCACGGCGCGGTCACGGTCGGCCGGCGTGGCCGCGTCGATGTCCGTCGCCAGGGTGGACCAGTGGGCGCGGAACTCAACCATGGTCGGCCTCCGATGCGGGGGTGGTGCCCAGGACGATGGCGGCCAGGCTGTCGAGGGACACGGTGCCCGGCTTGAGGTAGTCGCTGTGCCCGACGGCGCCCGCGGCGAAGGCCCTGGCCCCGAAAGCGGGGTCGACCGGGTCGGTGCCGAAACCGATCCCACCGAGCCGGACGTGCGGGACGTTGCCGATCCAGTCGCCGCTGCCCCGGCCGACCCAGACCCGGGCCGCGGTCGGCAGCTCCCGGGCGGATCCGGCCCCCGTGCCCGGGCTGCCGAACAGCGCCACGTCACTGACCGCGGACCCGGTGGCGGTCCGGGCGCAGACCACGGAGCCGTACGAGTGGCACAGCAGGGAGAGCCGGGCACCGGGTCCCGATATGCCGTGCAACCGGTCCAGGAAGGGGGCCAGTTCGGCAGCGGCCTCGTCGGCCCGGTCGGCGCTCAGGACGGTGGTGCTCACCGTGCCGGGGGTGTCGTACCCGAGCCAGGCGACCACGGCGGAGCGCGGATGGTCGGCCTGCAGGCGCTGCTGGAGGGAGACGGCCCCGGCACGGAAGCGTTCGTAGGTGTCCAGCGTGGTGTCGGACCCGGGCACCAGGACGGCGACCCGGTCGGCGTTCCCCAGATCGCCGAACACCTCGACGGCGCGGCCCCTGCCGCGGCCGTCGAAGGTGAGGAACTGGGCTGCTCCGGCCGAACTCATGGCGCGCAGCCTGGCCGCCCGGCCGGGGCGGTCGGCGTCCTCGGCGGTGCGGGCCGCCTCAGCCAGGTTGGCGCTGTTGGCGGCGTACCGGCTCCGGGGCGTGGCGTCCGCGGAGAACCTGGCGGGCGCGGGGGCCGGTACGTTCGGGGAGGCCGCGGCGGAGACGGGGACCACCACGGCCGCGGCGACCAGCGTGGCCAGCAGGCCGCGGCGCAGCCGGCCGCCCCCGGAGCCGGCCCTCCCCGTGGCTGGCGCCGTGCCCGCCACGCGGGTCTCTCCCGCGGTCCCGGCCCGCGTCCCCGTCCTCGTACCCGTTGCCATGGCCCTCTTCCTTCGGTCGCCGGAAGAGCCGTGAACGCTCCTCTCTGCTGACGAAGTTAGAAATCCGGGCCCGTGGTCGGCGTCACGCCATGGAGCTGTGTTCGCGCGTAGCTCTCAGGTATGACGGGGGAAACCTGCGAGGCAGGTACACGGGGCCGTGGCGGCCACGACCGCCCCTACGGCCACAACAGGTACGACGTCACGTCACGACCGTCCGGGTGCAGCGACCTCCCGGTCGGAGCGGCGTCACGACCGGAGCGACGCCACGTCGCCGCCACCCGCACGCCGAAGCCGATCAGGACGACACCCGTCGTCCGGTCCGGCGCGCGCCGGACCGCGGCCGCGCGCGGAACCGCCCGATGCGTGACGCCTTCACCATCAGGTCGCCTCGGCCGAAGCGCGCCGGCAGCGCCGCGAGCCCCGCCACGATGAGGGCGCCCCGGACCAGCAGCCCGACGGCGATCCCCGTCGCGCCGAGAAGAGCGGTGGGCGCGCGGCTCAGTCGGCGACCAGGGGTTCGGCCACCAGGGGTTCGACGTAGCCCGCCCGCCAGCGGGGCGCCGGGTCCTGGCCGGGGCTGGTCCAGTACTCCCTCGCCCCGGCGATCACCCCGTCCCGCACGGTCCAGAGGGAGACGGCCCGGTAGACGACGTGGTCCTGAGGTATCTCCACCTCGGTGACCACGAGGTTCCCGTCGGCCAGGATCCGCAGCAGGTCCACGGATCTCTCGTCCGCGTAGCCGTCGTCGCTGTTCACGGCTATGAAGTTGGCGCGCCCCACGATGCGCTCACCGCTCACGGGCCATTCGATGACCGCGTCTTCGGCAATGAGCGCGGCCACGCCGTCCCAGTCGCGTGCCTCGATTCGCTCCCACAGTTGTGCCACTACCTTCAACGGCTCCATGTGCCGCAGTGTCCGACAGCCCCGTTATACGTAACAAGCTTTGCTTGCAGGCTTATTGACTTCGACACAATCGCTCGCGCCGGCCGGGGCTCACTCCCGCGCGGGCGCCGGAACGGTGGCGGACGGCGCCGCGGATTCCAGCGCGTCCAGTGCCGTGGCCAGCCGTTCCAGGGCGCGGACCGTCTCCGCGAAGGCGGCATCGCCCAGCTCCGCCGTGAGGCGGGCCGCCAGCGCCGCGTGGCCCGGGCCGATCCGGTCCACCGCGTCGAGCCCCTCCTGCGTGGGCCGCAGCAGCTTCGCCCTCCGGTGGGCGGGGTTGGGGGCGTATTCCGCCAAGCCCTTGGCGACCAGCAGGTCCGCGATGCGCTGCACGCTCTGCCGGGTGATGCCCATGCTCCGGGCGATGCCCGCGACGGGAAGCGGCTCCCGCAGCACCGCGCCCAGCACCTGCCACCAGGCGGCCGTCAGCCCGGCCGGCTTGGCCAGCTCTTCCGAGATGGCGAGGAACTGGCCGTTCAGCCGGAACACCCCGAGCGCGGTGCGGCTCAGCAGGTCCTGCTGGGTCCGGGCGTCCCCCAGCTCCCCGCCGCCGAGTCCCCCGCGCTCCCCAACGCCCCCGAGTCCCCCAACGCCCCCGAGCTCCCCGACGTCCCCGACGGGCAGCGGCTCGTGCGTCGCCTCACGCATCGCCGGCCGCCGATGCCGCCATCAGGACCGGGTACGCGGCCGGGTCCGAGTCGTGGAAGAGCCCGTACCAGGCGTCCAGGACGTCCGGCTTGTAGACGTCCAGCCGGGCGAACACCTCGCGGGCGAAGGCCACCGGCTCCGTCGGCCCCGCCGTGATCAGGTCGCCGTCGGTCACCGCGTCGGCCTCGACGTAGCTCTCGGCGCCCCCGTAGCCGGGCTGCTCCGCCAGGTAGAAGGAGGCGCCGCTGGTGTGGGTCCGGCCGTCCAGCAGGCCCTCGCGGGCGAGGCCGGCGGTGGCTCCGCAGATCGCCGCGACCGGCACCCCGGCGGCCAGGAACTCCCGCGCCTTGGCCGCGAACGGCGTCAGCTCATCGCTCGTGTCCCACAGGGACGCACCCGTGAGGATCAGCAGCGAGGAGTCCTCCGGTCGCAGGTCGGACAGGGCCAGATCAGGCTGGATGCGGACGCCGCCCATGGTGGTGACCGGCTGCGCGGTGCTCAGGCCCACCGTGCGCACGGTGTGGCCGCGCTGGGTGAGGTGCGCGGTGGTGTGGCCGGTCTCCCAGTCCGCGTACGTGTCGTAGACCGCGAGGTGGACGGGCTTGCGCGGGGTCTCGCTCATGGTGCTTCGCCTCCAGCGTGGATTCCTGCTCTATGACAATAGACTGTCATAACGACAGGATGCTGTCAATCCTTCGAGGGTGCCGACGCCCGCGCAGACAGACTGCAGACAGACTGCCGAGAGTGGCCCCCCACCCCCATACAGTCCGCCGATGTCCCGCCCCACCTGCGCACTTCTAGCGTGACGGCATGACCCCTCATGTCACCTCGCACACCCTTGCCGCCGTGAAGGACGCAGATCGGAAGCACGTCTTCCACTCCTGGTCGGCCCAGGCCCTGATCGACCCCCTCGCCGTCGCCGGTGCCGAGGGGTCGTACTTCTGGGACTACGAAGGCAAGCGGTTCCTCGACTTCTCCTCCCAGCTGGTCAACACCAACATCGGCCACCAGCACCCCAAGGTCGTCGCCGCGATCCAGGAACAGGCCGCCCGGCTCTGCACCCTCGCGCCCGGCTTCGCCGTCGACGTCCGTTCCGAGGCCGCACGCCTCGTCGCCGGACGGACCCCGGGCGACCTGGACAAGATCTTCTTCACCAACGGCGGCGCCGAAGCCGTCGAGAACGCCGTCCGCATGGCCCGGCTGCACACCGGCCGCGCCAAGGTGCTCTCCACCTACCGCTCCTACCACGGCGCCACCGCCGCCGCGATCAACCTGACCGGCGACCCGCGCCGCTGGCCCTCCGACACGGCCGCCGCCGGCGTCGTGCACTTCTGGGGCCCGTACCTCTACCGCTCCGCCTTCCACGCCACCACCGAGGCCGAGGAGTGCGACCGCGCCCTCTCCCACCTCGCCGACACCATCGCCTTCGAGGGGCCGGGGACCATCGCGGCGATCATCCTGGAGAGCGTGCCCGGCACCGCCGGCATCATGACCCCGCCCGCCGGCTACCTCGCGGGCGTGCGCGAGCTCTGCGACCGCCACGGCATCGTCTTCATCCTGGACGAGGTCATGTCGGGCTTCGGTCGCACCGGCAAGTGGTTCGCCGCCGACCACTGGGGCGTCACCCCCGACCTGATCACCTTCGCCAAGGGTGTGAACAGCGGCTACGTCCCGCTCGGCGGCGTGGCCATCTCGGCCGCCATCGCCGAGACCTTCGCCACCCGCCCCTACCCTGGCGGGCTGACGTACTCCGGCCACCCCCTGGCCTGCGCCGCCGCCGTCGCGACCATCAACACGATGGAGGAGGAAGGCATCGTCGAGCACTCCGCCCACCTCGGCGAGAACGTGATCGGCCCGGCGCTCGCCGAGATCGCCGAACGCCACCCCTCGGTCGGCGAGGTCCGCGGGCTGGGCACCTTCTGGGCCCTGGAACTCGTACGGGACAAGGAAACGCGCGAGCCGCTCGTGCCGTACAACGCGGCCGGTGCGGACAACGCGCCGATGGCCGAATTCGCCGCCGCCTGCAAGGCGTCGGGTCTGTGGCCCTTCGTGAACATGAACCGGACCCATGTCGTCCCGCCCTGCAACGTCACGGAGGCGGAGGCCAAAGAGGGCCTGGCCCTGCTGGACGAGGCGCTGACGGTCGCCGACCGCCACACCGCCGCCGGCTAGACCCGCAGCCGCCCCCTTCACCCACCCCGTACCCCTGTCCGGCATCCGTCCCCGCACGGTGGGTGCGGATGTCGGATATCGGTTAGCTACCGATCGGTTTTCAGCCGCGTTGTCTGGCCTATGGTGTCCGCAGCCCTACGACAGGAGACGGACCCCTATGCCAGGCAGCGGAGCTGTCACCCGCAACACACTTCGCCAGCAGATCGCGGACGCGCTGCGGGACGAGGTGCTCGCGGGACGCCTGCCTCCGGGGACCGAGTTCACTGTCAAGCAGATCGCCGAACAGTACGAGGTCTCCGCGACCCCGGTGCGCGAGGCGCTCGTGGACCTCTCCGCCCAAGGGCTGCTGGAGCTGGTCCAGCACCGCGGCTTCCGTGTGCGGATCTTCTCCGTGGACGACTTCCGGGGCATGATCGAGGCCCGCTCGCTCGTCGTGGACGGGATCTTCCGCCGCCTCGCCGAGCGCGGCACCGCCCCCGGCTCCGGCGAGCGGCTGGTGTCGGTGCGCCGCCGCGGCGAGGAGGCCCGCCGGGCCGCGCAGAGCGGTTCGCTCGAAGTGCTGATCGGCTACGACCTGCGCTTCTGGCGGGAGCTGAGCGGGCTCGTCGCCAACACCTACATCTCCGAGTTCCTGCACCGTATTCGTGTGCAGTGCTGGGTCTTCGCCGTCCCCCACCTCCAGCGCGAGCCGCAGCTGCGGGCGGCGCTGTGGGACGGCCACAGCGAGCTGGTGGACGCGGTGACGCTCGCCGACGCCGACGCGGTGCGCGGCATAGTGCGGGGCTACAACGAGCACGCGCTGGCCTGGGCCGCCCGCCTCTGAGTCCCGAGGTTCTGCGCACCCCTTCGCGGAGGGTGTCCGGCCCACTACGCTGGCCGGATCGGCGGCATCGACTGATCGGAGGCCGAGTGGCCTGTGACCTGTGGCTGGTCCCCCTTGTCGACGTGCTGTGCCACAGCCCCGACAACCCCTTCGCGGAAGAGATCGCCTCGTACGACAGGGCGCTGGGCGCGGCCGGACTGCCGTCCGTGCCCGTGTTCGCGTACATGCCGGGCCTGAGCGGGGACGTCGCCCCGGTCGCCGGCTTCGACTACGACGCCCTGCATTTCCTGAGGCGGGCGTACCTGCTCCAGCTCTGCGGGCTGCCCGTGAACCCGGTGGACGAACTGGGCGGGGACTACGAGCAACTGCTGGAGATGTTCGAGCCCACGGCCCAGCAGTCGCACCTGGTGTGGCACTACGACCACGCCGGGGCCTACGTCCCGGTGGACTTCGTGGCTCCGCTGGCGAACGAGGAGCTGCTGGCCGGGGGCGGGCCGCTGGGGTCCGTACAGGGGCTGCTGCGGGAGCTGCTGTTCGTGGCCCCCGCCATCGGCATAGACCCGGGGAACCCGCCCGCCGCACCGGCGCCGCCGGGGCGGCCGACGCTGCTGGAGGAGCCGGCGGGGCCGATCCCGTACGACGAGAGCCCCTTCGCCCGTGAACGGCACGTGTGGCTGGGACTGCACGCGGCCGCGACGCGGAGCCTCGGCCAGGGGTCGATGATCATCTTCAGCTGAGCGGGCCGGTGGGCGGGGTACGGGTCCGCTGCGCGGAACCTCGGCCCCGCCCGTCTCCGCGATGCGCCCCCGCCCGTCTCGGCAGGGCTGTCCCGCCCGTCCCCGCAGGCCTGTCCCGCCCGTCTCAGCGCGGCTGCTCCGGCGGCCGCTGCCGGGGCATGTTCGGTCTGGTGCCCGGCGGCAGCGGGAAGCGGGCGGGCGGGACGTTCGCGTCCGGGCGCCCTCCGGACGCCCCCAGCGACTGCATCACCAGCGGCGCGGGCCCGGCCCGGAACTCCACCATCCAGTCCGCCGTCTCCGAGCGCACCAGCTCGGTGATGTCCTCGGAGAAGCGGCGCAGCACGGTCAGGCACCGTTCCGCGGCCTCGCTGGCCGTGCCCTCGGTGGGCCCGAGCACCTCGCGCACGTTCTCCGAGGCCCAGTCGAACTGGAGGGTCTGGAGCCGGCGCTGCACCGCCTGGGCCGTGGCCACGTCCCGCATCCACGCGGACGTCAGCCCGAAGAACCGGTCGCAGGCCAGCGCGGCCGCGCCCAGCAGCAGCGCGAGGTAGCCGTACGTGGAGGCGCCCGGGATCGAGCCCGTCAGCTCCAGCAGCGGCATCGAGGCGCCCGTGACGGCGCCCACGGCCGCCCCGGCACGCAGCACGCGCGCACCGCGCCGCTTCAACGCCCGGTCGGACAGGTACCACTCGGCGGTGCGCAGCGCGTCGGCCTCGACCCGCCGGTAGAGCTCGTCGAGCCGCTCGGCGGGCTCGCCCCAGTCCCCGAGGGGGAACGGCCGGCCGGTCAGATCGCCCGCCGCCATCGGTCCGCCGCCTTCCTCCCGGGGATCCCGGGGTGGCCCCTCGGGCTGCATCTCCGGCTGGCTCACCCGGCACTCCCTCTGCCTGCGCTGACGTGTGGTGGTGCGCGTGTGCGCAATGATGCGCATGCTCTTCCTACCTTCGAATGCCGGGTGATGGGCGACGATTGCCGGGAATTCCGCTCGCAGGAGGTCTCCAGCAGGTACGCGTACGCCCCGTCTCTCACTCGAAAGAGTTGGTCCTCACGGCGTAGGGCGCGGCGCCCGGGGAGCACGTAGGCTCGGATTGACCAGCGTTCCGAAGGTCTCGACGTACGACGTATGGAGTGAGTGCCCTGTGATTCCCGGTGGTGGCCAGCCCAACATGCAGCAGCTGCTCCAGCAGGCCCAGAAGATGCAGCAGGATCTCGCGGCCGCGCAGGAGGAGCTCGCACGGACGGAGGTCGAGGGTCAGGCCGGCGGCGGTCTGGTGAAGGCGACCGTCACCGGATCCGGCGAGCTGCGCGCACTGGTGATCGACCCGAAGGCTGTGGACCCCGAGGACACGGAGACGCTCGCCGACCTGGTGGTCGCCGCGGTACAGGCGGCCAACGAGAATGCGCAGGCACTCCAGCAGCAGAAGCTGGGCCCCCTGGCCCAGGGGCTGGGCGGCGGCAGCGGTATCCCCGGCCTCCCGTTCTAGCCCTCCCCTGCTCCGACCTACCCGACGAAAGAAGGCAGTCCGTTGTACGAAGGCGTGGTTCAGGACCTGATCGACGAACTGGGCAGGCTGCCCGGCGTCGGGCCCAAGAGCGCGCAGCGGATCGCCTTCCACATCCTGCAGGCCGAGCCCACCGACGTCCGCCGCCTCGCGCACGCGCTGCTGGAGGTCAAGGACAAGGTCCGGTTCTGCGCGGTGTGCGGGAACGTGGCACAGGAGGAGCGGTGCGGCATCTGCCGCGACCCGCGCCGGGACACCACCGTCATCTGCGTCGTCGAGGAGCCCAAGGACGTCGTCGCGATCGAGCGGACGCGCGAGTTCCGGGGGAAGTACCACGTCCTCGGGGGCGCGATCAGCCCGATCGAGGGCGTCGGCCCGGACGATCTGCGCATCCGCGAGCTCCTGGCGCGCCTGGCGGACGGCGAGGTGACCGAGCTGATCCTGGCCACCGACCCGAACCTGGAGGGCGAGGCCACCGCCACCTACCTCGCCCGCATGATCAAGCCCATGGGCCTGAAGGTAACCCGCCTGGCCAGCGGCCTCCCCGTCGGGGGAGATCTGGAGTACGCGGACGAGGTCACGCTCGGGCGGGCCTTTGAAGGAAGGCGACTTCTCGATGTCTGACGCAACGCTGCACGCCCTGGGACAGGATCCGGACGACTTCGCCGCCTCGATCTCGGACCAGATCGAGTCCTTCATCGTCGCGGTCACCGAGGTGGCCAAGGGCGAGGACCCGGACAGCGCGGTGCCCTTCCTCCTCCTGGAGGTGTCCCAGCTGCTGCTGGCGGGCGGCCGACTGGGTGCGTACCAGGACGTGCTGCCCGACGAGCGCTACGAGCCCGACCTGGGCCCGGAGCCGGACGTGGACGACCTGCGCGAGCGCTTCGCGGTCATGCTGGAGCCGGTCGACGTCTACTCCGAGGTCTTCGATCCGTACGAGCCGCGCAAGACCCCGGTCGCGCACCGGATCTCGGACGACCTCGCCGACGTGGTCGCCGACCTGCGGCACGGACTCATCCACCACCAGGCGGGCCGGATCACCGAGGCGCTGTGGTGGTGGCAGTTCTCGTACTTCACCAACTGGGGTCCGACGGCCTCGGCGACGCTGCGCGCCCTGCAGTCGCTGATCGCCCATGTCCGCCTCGACCAGCCTCTCGCCGCCCTGGACGGCCTGGACACGGACGAGGACCTGACCGAGGACGACCTCGCGGAACAGGCCGGACAGGTGATGGCCGAGGAGCTCGGCGGGCTCGGCCGCACCTGAGCGAAGGCAGCGGCCGGACAGGGAACTCATTCTCTGATCTTCTCGTCTCATGATGTGGTACGAGGCGGTCGGATCCCGGTCGCTCGTTACACTGCACCAGCAATGAGACGGATTGAGCGAGGAGCGCACGTGGGCCTTGTCGTGCAGAAGTACGGAGGCTCCTCCGTAGCCGATGCCGAGGGCATCAAGCGTGTTGCCAAGCGGATCGTGGATGCCAAGAAGAACGGCCACCAGGTGGTCGTCGTGGTTTCCGCGATGGGCGACACGACGGACGAGCTGATCGATCTCGCCGAGCAGGTATCCCCGATGCCTGCCGGGCGTGAGTTCGACATGCTGCTGACCGCCGGAGAGCGGATCTCGATGGCCCTGCTGGCCATGGCGATCAAAAACCTGGGCCACGAGGCCCAGTCGTTCACCGGCAGCCAGGCAGGCGTGATCACCGACTCGGTCCACAACAAAGCGCGCATCATCGATGTCACGCCGGGCCGGATCCGCACCGCGCTGGACGAGGGCAACATCGCCATCGTCGCGGGCTTCCAGGGGGTGTCCGCGGACTCCAAGGACATCACCACCCTCGGCCGGGGCGGCTCGGACACCACGGCCGTCGCGCTCGCCGCGGCGCTGGACGCCGAGGTCTGTGAGATCTACACCGACGTCGACGGCGTCTTCACCGCGGACCCCCGGGTCGTGAAGAAGGCGAAGAAGATCGACTGGATCTCCTCCGAGGACATGCTGGAGCTCGCGGCCTCCGGTTCCAAGGTGCTGCTGCACCGCTGCGTCGAGTACGCGCGCCGCTACAACATCCCGATCCACGTCCGCTCGTCCTTCTCCGGACTGCCGGGCACCTGGGTCAGCAACGAGAATCCGCAAGGGGACGCGCAGGTGGAGCACGCCATCATCTCCGGAGTCGCGCACGACGTCTCCGAAGCCAAGATCACGGTCGTCGGTGTCCCGGACAAGCCGGGCGAGGCCGCGGCGATCTTCCGCGCCATCGCGGACGCCGAGATCAACATCGACATGATCGTGCAGAACGTCTCCGCGGCCTCCACGGGCCTCACGGACATCTCCTTCACCCTCCCCAAGACCGAGGGCCACAAGGCCATCGAGGCGCTGGAGAAGGCGAAGGGCGCGATCGGCTTCGACTCCCTGCGCTACGACGACCAGATCGGCAAGATCTCCCTGGTCGGCGCGGGCATGAAGACCAACCCGGGCGTCACCGCCTCCTTCTTCCAGGCGCTGTCCGACGCGGGCGTGAACATCGAGCTGATCTCGACCTCCGAGATCCGCATCTCGGTCGTCACCCGCCAGGACGACGTCAACGAGGCCGTCCGCGCCGTGCACACGGCCTTCGGCCTCGACTCCGACAGTGCCGAAGCAGTCGTCTACGGAGGCACCGGACGATGACCCGCACCCGGTCCTCCGGCCCGGCACTCGCCGTGGTCGGGGCGACCGGAGCAGTCGGTTCCGTCCTGCTCAAGATGGTGTCCCAGCGGGCGGACGTCTGGGGCGAGATCCGCCTGATCGCCTCCGCGCGTTCGGCCGGCCGCATGCTGGCCGTCCGAGCGGAGGAGACCGAGGTGATCGCCCTCACCGAGGACGCCTTCGACGGCCTCGGACCGGGCGATGTCGCCCTCTTCCTCACCCCGGCCGACGTCTCGGCCCGGTGGGCCCCCGTGGTCACCGCGCGCGGCTCGGTCGTCATCGACCTGTCCGCCGCCTTCCGGGAGGACCCCGAGGTCCCGCTGGTGGTGCCCGAGGTCAACGGGCACGCCGTACGGATGCGGCCGCGCGGGATCGTCGCCGGCCCGGACTGCGTGACTGCCACCATGATCGCGGCCCTGGGCGCGCTGCACTCCGGGTACGCCCTCCGCGACCTGGTCGTCTCCTCGTACCAGGCCGCGAGTGCCGCCGGGCGGGCCGGCTCCGAGACGCTGCGCCGCCAGCAGTCGCTGGTCGCCGGGACCTCCCTGGGTGAGCAGCCCGGGGACGTACGACGCGCCGTGGGCGAGGACACCGGCCCCTTCGCGGCCCCCCTGGCCGCCAACGTCGTGCCCTGGTCCGGTGAGCTGCGGGCGGACGGCTGGTCCTCGCACGAGCTGGCGGTACGCGGGGAGACGCGCCGGATCCTGCAGCTGGAGCACCTCCCGGTATCGGTGACCTGCGTCCAGGTGCCGGTGCTCACCGGGCATTCGCTCACCGTGCGGGCCCGGTTCGAGCGTGAGGTGGAGGCCGCGCACGCCCGGGAGATCCTGGAGGCCGCGCCCGGCGTGGTCCTCGTGGACGACCCCGCGGCCGGGGAGTTCCCCACCCCCGTGGACGCCGCCGGGACCGATCCCGCCTGGGTGGGGCGGGTACGGGCCTCGCTCGACGATCCTTACGCCCTGGAGTTCTTCGTGTGCGCGGACAATCTCCGCAGGGGCGCAGCGCTGAACGCCACACAGATCGCGGAACTGATCGCGGGTGAATTTGCGTAATCCGCTTTGTAGGATCGGTCCTGATCCCTTGATCAAGGTGATGGCCCGACTGCCGTCTCGATAAAGACGGGGCAATCGGGAAGAGCGGGTACGCATGAGGGCAATAGGGATTCCGCTGGTGAGGATGCCTCACGCGTACAACCCTGATGGGGGGACGCGTGTCCAACCGGCGTGGCAGACACACTGCTCGAACCGGCCGTCCGTCCGGCGCAGATCGGGATCATCCCGTCGCGCCGGGGTCCGCGTACGCCCGGCGGCGGTTTCCCCGTGATCGTGCCCGTCCCGCCGGCGGGGCCGGCAGAGGCGCCCGCACGCACGGCCGTACCGGTCAGAGGCGGCCTCGTGCCCGCGCCGCGCGACAGCGCTGAGACGGACGTGAGCAGCAAGGGCGAGGCAGAGACGGCGGAGACGTGCGAGACGGCTGAGACGGCCGTGACGGCCGTCGTCGCCGAGGTGGTGGCCGGCACCACCGTCGACCACCTCACCGCGACCTACCAGGCGCACTACCGCTCGCTCCTGGGCCTGGCCGCGCTGCTCCTCGACGACACCGCCTCCTGCGAGGACGTGGTCCAGGAGGCCTTCATCCGGGTGCACTCCGCCCGGAACCGGGTCCGCGACCGGGAGAAGACCCTGGCGTACCTGCGCCAGACCGTCGTGAACCTCTCGCGGTCCGCCCTGCGCCGCCGCATCCTCGGGCTCAAGCTGCTCTCGAAGCCGATGCCGGACATGGCGAGTGCCGAAGAGGGCGCGTACGACCAGCTGGAGCGGGACGACCTGATCAAAGCGATGCGTGGACTGCAGCGCCGCCAGCGCGAGGTGCTGGTGCTGCGCTACTTCGCCGACATGACGGAGTCCCAGGTCGCCGAAACCCTCGGAATATCGCTCGGCTCGGTCAAGGCGTACGGATCGCGGGGCATTGCCGCGCTGCGGGTGGCGATGGAGGCTGCGCAGTCATGATGGACGACCACACTCCGCCGGGCGGGGAAGAAGAGCTCCGCATCCTCCTGCGCGGGGCCGTCGAGGGCCTGCAACCCTCCGCGAACGCGCTGGCGCGACTACGGGATGCCGTCCCCGCGCGCCGGACCCGCAACCGCCGGGCCGCCCTCGTCGGCGCCGCCGCGGCGGTGCTGCTCGCCGGGACGACGATCCCGGCCGCACTGCACCTGTCCGCCGCCGATGGCGCGGCCACGGACCACCCGGCGATGGCCGGGCACGGCGCGGCCACGGGCGACCGGCACGACGCGCTGCCCTCCGACCCGCACCAGAACGGCTCCGGATCCCTGCCGAGGTCGACCCACTCCCTCGGCGAAATCCCGTCCGCCGGCGGGGGCACCGGGCAGCCGAACGCCACGGCCGGCCCCCCGGCGGACGGTCTGACGGCAGGCCCGTCGGGCGCCGGGACCTCCGCCGGACCGGCCGGCTCCGGAGGCTCGGTGGCGGGCTCGGGCCCGCTGCCGCCGGTGGCGGCGCCGGGAGTGCCCGTGTGCGGCGCGGACCAGCTCGGGGTGGTGGGCTCGGCCCGGGCCCCGGAGACCGACGGAAGGGTGTACGGCAGCTTCCGGGTCACCAACGTCTCGGCGCAGGGCTGCGCGGTCAACGGCCAGGACACCGTGACGGCGGCCCCGGCGGCCGGCACCGGGACCGTCGCGGCCTCCGGGGTCGCCGTGGTCGGCCATACGGCGGGAGATCCGGCGAGCGGGCTGCTGCCCGATCCGGCGGCGGCGGCTCCGGCGCTGGTGCTCCCGCCGAACACGGCGTACGAGGTCCGCTTCGCGTGGGTGCCGTCGGGGGAGACCTGCGCGTCGGCGAATCCGGACGGGGGCGAGAAGTCCCCGCAGAGCGACGCGGTGGGTGCCACGGGCGGTACGGGGAGCGGAACGGCCGCCGAACCGCAGGCGGGCGCCTCCCCTGCCCCGGCCGGCGTGGCCGTCTCGCACACCCCGCAGTCGGGGGCCGCGACCACGCGGACGACGATCCCCGAGGCCTGCGGCGGAACGGTGTACCGGACGGGCGCGATCCCGCTGCCCTAGTGCTGTGACCGGAAAGGTTCACCGGGTCACGACGCCCGGCACGGCACCTCGCCGCGTTGTCGGACCGCGCAAGTACGTCCAGTACGAGCCGCGGCCCTCCGCCTTGCGATGCACCACACCGGACGCCGCAACCCGGCAAACCTTCCC
The DNA here is from genome assembly GCF_053611065.1 of Streptomyces sp. NPDC054840. NCBI lineage: Bacteria > Bacillati > Actinomycetota > Actinomycetes > Kitasatosporales > Streptomycetaceae > Streptomyces > Streptomyces sp. NPDC054840. The sequence goes on along the minus strand of NZ_JBSGZP010000004.1, from coordinate 15,280 downwards.
GGCCACAGCACTAGCGGTCCAGCGGGACAGGTGGGAGCGGGGACGTTCCCGGGTCGGCGGCGGCCGGACGGGCGGTGGTGCCGGTCGCGGTACGCGCCCCGGTACGGCGGATGAGGAACAGCGCGAGGAGTGCGGTGGCGGCCAGGACTGCGGCGGAGAGGGCGAAGGCGGCCTGGTAGCCGGCGGTGAGGGCTTCCAGGGGTGGCCGGTCGGTGGATGCGTGAGCGGTGACGGAGCCGGCCACAGTGGCGAGGGCTGCCAGGCCGATGGCGCCGCCGACCTGTCGGGTGGTGTTCACCAGCCCGCCGGCGAGACCCGCGTCCTGGCGCGGTACGCCGTCCACGGCGAGCGCGGTGAGCAGGACGAAGGCGATGCTGAGGCCCAGCCCGACCAGGACGCTCGGCCCGAGCACATCGACGAGGTAGCTCCCGTCCGGCCGCATCCATGACAACCACAGCAGACCGGCGGCCTCGGTCAGCAGGGCCGCGGTCACGGTGGCGCGGGTACCGATGACTCGGGCGACGCGCGGAGCGAGAGCGGATCCGATCATGTGGGCGGCGGCAAGGGGGAGTTGTCCGATTCCGGTGATCAAGGGGCCGGACCCCAGAACCTGTTGCTGGTAGAGCGGCAGGAAGAAGAACAGGGCGATCCATACGGACCCCAGCAGGGCCATCAGCACATTGCCCGCGGCGACCCGGCCGGCGCTGAGCAGCCGCGGCGGTACGAGCGCGTTCGGCCGGCGGCGCTCGATCATGTAGAAGGCCACGAGCAGCACGGCGGCGGCGCCGAGGGCGCCCAGCACCCCCGCCCCGGTCCAGCCGGCGCCGCGCGCCGTGGTCAGCCCCCACACCAGGCAGGTCAGGGCGAGGGTGACGACGACGGTGCCCAGCAGGTCGAACTGCTCGCGCTTCCCATCACCCTGCCGTCCGGCCCGAGCTCCGGCGTCCCGCGGCACCAGCGCCACCACGGCGGCCAGCACCACCGCCGCTCCGAGCGCCACCGAGTGGAAGATCCAGGGCCAGCCCCATGCCTGGGTGAGCACACCGCCCAGCAGGACCCCGCCCGCCGCTCCCGCGCCGGAGACCGCTCCCCACACGCCCAGTGCCCTGCCGCGACCGGGGCCGGGCGGGAACCGGTCCATCACCAGGGCGAGCGCGGCCGGGGCGATCGCGGCGGCGCCGACACCCTGCACCGCACGGGCCGAGATCAGCACGCCGGAGGAGGTGGTCAGCCCCGCCGCCACCGAAGCCAGCGCGAACAGGGCGAGCCCGCCGACCAGCACCCGGTGGCGGCCGAGGAGATCGGCAACCCGGCCGCCCGCCAGGAGCAGTGCCCCGAACGCCAGACCGTAGGCGTTGACCACCCAGGTGGTCCCGCCGTCCGAGAGGCCCGCCCCCGCGCGGATCTGCGGCAGTGCCACATTGACGATCGAGGTGGCGAGCATGACGGTGAACTGGGCCGCGGCGAGCGCGGCGAGCACCGTTCCCGGCCTGGGGGCCCGGCCTGCTGCCCGGCCCGTCTGCGTGAGTGCAACGTTCATGCCGCACAGACTCGACGCGGACGGTGTCCACTATCCAGGCCCGACAGGAGCGGCCACTGTCCACTCCTGTCCGCACCTGTCCACCCGGCCCAGCCCGACGGCGCGCGTCCGCCGCCGCCAGGGCGTGTTGTGAAAGTAGCGCCGGGCGCCCCGCAGGCCAGGCGGGACTTGCACAACACGCCCTAACGCGGGTCGTGCAGCTCCTGCTGCCACAAGGCCTCACAGAGCAGGTCAAGGCCCTGGCGCAGATGGCGTCGGTAGGTGCCGTACGGGAGACCGAGACGGCGGGCGGCGGCCTCCTGGGTGGGCGCACCGGAGAAGTATCCGGCCGTCAGGGCCTCCCGGGCACGCACCCCGCGCGGGTCGAGCCCGAGGTCGTCGACGGCCCCGCGCAACAAGGCACGCAACTCCCCGACAGGAGTGTCGAAGTCGGCCGCGAGACGGGAACGCATCAGCGCACAGGCGGCGAACGCGTCCGCATCGCGCCAGTGGGCCAGGGCCTCGCGTACGGCCTGGTCGAACGCGGTGCGCGAGACGGGCGACGGTCCGGACGGGGCAGCAGGCGCCTCGGTGGCCGATATGAAGTGCATGAGCCAGGTTTCCACCGGCAGTTGCCGCCAGTCGACGCCGAACAGTCCGTACGTGTACTCACCGACCCGCGGCCGCGCCCCCGTGTCCGCCAGCGTGCCCTTGACCCGCTCGGCCCACGTTTCGGCGTCCTGGAATACGGCGAACCCGTACGCGCGCCCGCGGGCGCGGGCCGCCTCCGCCTGGGCCCGGGAACTGCTCAGATCGATGACCCGTGAGGGCACCTGGTACTGCTCGGGGTAGATGGAGAAACGGCTGATGCCGATGTGCTCACCGGGGCTCACGGGGCCGGTGTCCTCGGTGTACCGCCAGGCGGCGGCCACGACCGGATCGGTGGCCAGGTCCTGGGCGTCGGGAGGGGACGGCAGGGCCAGCCGCGCCGTGAACGCCACGATCCGGCCCGTGCTCACGAGCCGGTAGACGCTGAACGCCTGCGGCTGACGCCGCGCCCAGTAGCGGACCAGGTCCGCCGAGGCGGCCCCTTCCGTCTCGGTGGCCATGTGCAGGATGACATCGATGTCGTCCGGGTGCAGCGGACGGTCGTGGACCTCGTCCTCGCGGGACCAGGAGCGCAGCCGGGCCAGCGTCGCGCCCTCCCGGAACAGGTAGAAGAGATCGTCGGTGACGGTCCACACCCGCTCCTCGGGCGCCTCGCGCAGGATGCGCAGGTACTCGTCCGCCAGGCGTTGGCGCATCGCCTCGAAGGCGTTGGGCGCCCGCCAGCGCAGGTCGGCGGCCAGCGTCTCGCGTGCCGCGTCGTGCGGATGCAGTCCCCGCAGAGTGGACTCAATGAAGGGCAGGTCGCGCAGCCACGAGAAGAGCGGATGCACATCTTCCCCGGGGAGCACCGCGGCCAGGAGCTCCTCGGACGTCGAGTGGGCCTGCGCCGCCACCTCCAGGGCGCGGCGGTGCGCCGCCGTGGGCACCTCCCCGATCAGCCCCGCCAGCAGGGTGCGCAGCACGTCCGCCGTGGGCGCCCAGATCTCCTCCCGGCCGCAGCCCTCCGACCCGGCCGCCGCCGCCAGCGACAGCGCCAGCGGGTTGCCCCCGGCGAAGCGCAGCACCCGGTCCCGGAGTTCGGGCCGGATCCGCGCCGCCACCAGCAGGCTCCGGGCCTGGTCCGCGGAGAACGGCTCCAGCTCGCTCACGTGCAGGAGACGGGACCAGGCCGGATCGGCGGCCCACTGCGGCTGCGGAGCCCGCCGGCCGCCCAGGACGACCAGAGTGTCGTCCGCGGCACGCGGTAGGAAGTGGTGCCACAGCCAGCTCTCCAGCCACTGGCAGTGCTCGAACGAGTCCACGAACAGGACCGTTCCCGGTACGTCGAGGAAGGGTCCGGCGGCATGCTCGAAATCGGCCGGGTCCCGGCTGACGAACCGGCCGTCGAGCTCGACGAGCAGCCGGCCGGCCGCCCGGGCGTGGTCCGCCAGCCGCCGCAGCAGCGTCGACTTCCCGATGCCGCCCGGCCCGTACACGTAGAACGCGAACGGCGCCTGCGGATCCCCCGCCAACGCCTCCGCGAAACGCCCGAGTTCCTCGTCCCGGCCGACGAAGGCCTGTACGCGCGCCCTGCTCAGTCTTTCCCCCACGGACACCATGGCGGCTCCATCCCTTGTTCTTTCCGGCAGTGGACAGCGGTTGCGGTGGCCCGGATCTCTCGCGGACCCCCTGGGGCGTTCGCGAAGCGGCGCTCCGTGCGGGCCCGTGCCCCTCACATGACGAGCCCGAGCTTCCCGTCGTCGGCGTGCCCGGTGACCAGGAGGGTGGTCTCTTCGACGCGCCGGAAGCGGCCGTCGGAGGCGAGCTGGGCGAAGAGGTAGACCTCGGTACGGGAGGTGTGGCCGTCCTCGTGGACGAGGGTGACGGTGTGGCGGTCGGCGTAGCGCGATCCGTCCCTGAGTTCGTCGTGGACCTCGATGCGCCCGCTGCGGATCAAGGAACGCAGGCGCGTCATGTGCTGGGTGAAGGAGGCCCGGTCACTCCACACGCCGTTGGTGCGCTGACGGTAGTCGGGGGTGAAGTGCCGGTCGATGGCTTCGGTGAGGCCGAGGCCCGGGGTGAACAGCAGGTCGTTGATGGCTCGGGTGATGTCGGTCGATGTCATGGTCGTCTTCGCCTGAGGGGAGTGGGGGGTGTACGGGAGAAGTCGGGGCTCCTGGAGCCGCGGAGGACAGCGCCCTGGGGGAGCCGGGGGAGCGGGGGGAGGACGTACGTCGGCATCATGCACGTCCGTCACGGCCGGTGCCGCGTCAGGGGACGGGGGTGAAGTCCAGCGACAGCGAGAGCGGACCCCGGGTGTAGAGGCCGGCTTCCTGGTACCGGAAGCCCGGGCTGTAGCGGACCTGGTCGAGCAGGGGCAGGAGCATCGCGGCGACGGTTTCGAGCTCGGCGCGCGCGAAGGCGGTGCCGACGCACTGGTGGAGTCCGGTACCGAAGGCCAGGTGCTGGGCGGCAGCGGTGAACGAGCGGGAGGTGCCCAGGTCCGGGCGGTGGATGTCGAAGGTGTCCGGGGCGGTGAAGGCGTCGGGGTCTCGGTTGGCCGCGCCGATCATGCAGAAGACGGTGGCACCCGCCGGCACGGTGGTGCCGGCGAACACGGTGTCCTCCGCGGCCTGGCGGGGAACGAGCTGGACCGGCGGGGTGTAGCGCAGGGTTTCGGCGATCGCCGAGCCGAGCAGGTCCGGATCCCGGCGGACCTGCGCCATCTGCTCGGGATGGTCGATGAGGTGCTTGAAGAGCAGGGCGAGGGTCTTGTCCGCGGGCTCGGTGGAAGCCGCCAGAACGTTGATGATCAGCGCGGTCACGTCGCGATCACTCATGGCGATGCCGTCGAACTCGGCGGTGCACAGCTTGGATATCAGGTCGTCCCCGGGAGTACGGCGCCGCTGTTCGATCACCGGGAGGAGATACGCCTCCAACTGCTCGGCGCAGTCTATGCAGTGGCGGCGGCGCTCGGGGGTGAGGGTCAGGCCGGTGATGAATTCGGCCACCCCGCTGTGCCAGGCGGCCACCTTCCGCCAGTCCATCCGGTCCAGGCCCAAGACGTCGAGCGCCACGAGGATGGCGAAGGGCTTGCCGAAGTCGTTGACCAGGTCCACCCGGCCCAGGGCGAGGAACGGGGCCATGAGCGCAGCGGCGTTGGCGTGGATGACGCGTATCTGGTCCTGGAGAGCCGAGCCGGTGAAGGCCCGGACGACGATTCTTCGTTTGGCGGTGTGCTCGGCCCCGGTCATCTGGGCGAGGACCGGCCCGCGCATCACCGGCTCGGCGCGTATCTGCAGCGCCTGGGTGGTGAACCGCTCATGGTCGGTCAGCACCCGCTTCACGTCCTCGTAGCGGGAGAGGAAGTAGCTGTCGATCGCCGGTTCGTAATGCACCGGAGCCTGCTCCCGCAGCTGCGCGAAGTAGCGGTCGGGGGCAGCGGCGAAGTCCTCGGACAGGACGCTGAATTCGGTGTCTACCACAGGCATGGAAAGGACCTCTCGCACTGCGCAACGCATGGAAAGAACAAGAGCGGGGGTCGGCAAGGGCGCCCCGCCCCGGTCCTGGCCGAAGGGGTTCCGGCCGGCACGGCCGCCTGCCCCTCTCGCGTTCGCGAGAAACAGAGCAGGCAGGCAGTCCGGCCTGCAAGACGAGCGAACGGCGGCGTGGGTTCCGCTGGTTGGGACGACTTCGCACCCGGCCATTGGGTGGAAACCGGCGCAAGATCCGCAGCTCTCGGCCCCGGGTCGGCGGTCTGACGGGCCGTGACCGCAACAGGAACGGTCCCTGGCCGACCGGCTCCGAGCGCTCGGAGCGGACCTCCCCGCACCCGTCGGCAGGAACGATCAATTGAGCGGAGCTATGCAAACGGCGTTTAAAGTGAGCCTTGTTCGAAAATGGACCCGAAAGGACATACCTTGAACGCCTCGTCAGGCCTATCGACCGCCGTCGAGAAGGAAGAGAAGCCGGGATGGGGGTTGCCCGCGGCGCTGTTCACGGTGCTGTCCCTCGTGCTCCGCCTGACCGAGGTCCGGTCCTGGTGGGCCTTCCTGTGGGCGCCGTTGTTCGTGCTCGCCGTCGGCACGGTGGCGTACGAATGGCGGGTGACAGCCCGTAGCCGGTGGCGCATGGGCCCCATGGAGTGGGTGTTGCTGCTCGTCACCCACCTCGGTCTGCTTTCCTCACTGGCGAGGGTCTTCGGTTGGCTGCCCCGATAAGGGCGGCGCAGGCGGAACCGGCAGTACCGGTCCAGGCGGTGCGGGATCAACGACTGCGACCCGGGCCTGCACACGGCCCGGGAAGTGAACGCTGGACGGCCGAGGGCCTGGTGGCCGAGCCGCGCTACCACCAGCGGACCGGATACCGGGCTGCTCCCCGGTGCAGACGGGACGCCGCGAAGCCGCCGACGACGAGGACCACGGTGGCCCCGAGCAGCAGGGGGACGAACCGCGCGGGTGCCGGGGCCTGCAGCACGACGACGACGGCGGTGGCGCAGGCGGGTGAGTGAGGGGTCCGGGCGAGCGTGGTGGCGGCGAACGTCAACCCCCCGGCCAGCGCCGCGCTCCAGGGGCTGCTCTGCGACAGCGCGAGGGCCATGTACCCGGCGCCGGCGCCCAGGAGGTGCGCCACGACGACGCTCCGGGGCTGGGCCATGGGAAGGGTGGGAGCGCTGTGCAGGACTCCGGCACTGGCGGCAAGGGACGGTATGAGGACCGGTTCGCTGATCACCGCCCCGACGGCCGCGAGCACCAGCAGGACGGTGGTGACCGCGCTGACCCCGGGAAGGGCCGCTGCCGCGCCGCGCCAGGCGGAGTGACGGCGCCCGCGCCCCGTCGTCGGGAGCGGTACTTCGGCACAAGGCGCCTCGGGGCCGGGCGCGCGCCGGCGGGGCAGCACGGAGTCAGCGTTCACGAGGGCGGCTCCTGGCACGGCGGTACACGGGTCCAGGCGCACGGGAGGGGCCGCGCACCGCCGACCACCCTGCACCGCCGATCTGTCACCGCCCTACAACGCCTGCGTGGAGCGGCCACACCGACGGCCCGCCGGGGGGCGAGGGGACGCGCGAGCCGTATCCGCTGCCGTCGGGGAGTCGTCCGGCGTCCGGCTGCCGCGTGCTCTTGGATGGGGGGCGACGGCACGCTGCGCCGCCGGATGCTGGAACGGTCCTGACGCCGCCACTCACCCGGAAAGCTCGGCCCGCCACTGCCGTGGCCACTGCCCCGACGGTGGTGGAGCTCCCCCTATGCCGAGGTCGCGCCGCGCGCTCTCGTAGAAGGCGTCACGTGCCGCACTCGCGAGCCGATGCGCCTTGGTCCACCTCTCGCCGTCGACCGCGCCCTCCCGCACCAGCAGCTCGACGGTCCAGACCGTCTCGTGCCAGCGCCGCGCCGCAGCGATCGTCACCGCGTCCCCGACGAGCAGGACGGACTCCCACTCCGTCACCCGGTGGGACTCCGCGGCGGCGAGCATGGGCAGACCCTCGGCCGGTGCCATCGGATCGGCCACGTCCGCGAATCCGAGAGAGGCGCCGATGCGTTGGGCGACGCGAAGCTGCGCCTTGAGGGCATTGGCGTAACGGCCGTACGTCTCGAACCGCTTCTCGTCCCACCGCTCCTCCCGCTGCCGCCTCCACCGCCGACGCTCGGTCAAGGTCTGCACGGCGTAGGAGCCGAGCGAACCGACCCATGACACCTATCAGGGCGGGCAGTTGATCGAGTAACGCCACAGTTCCTCCCCCGAACCGTTTCCCTGTCACCGCACGATAGCCGCGCCCCGGCCGTCAGCCCTACCCGCCTTCCGCACGGTTCGTTCCTTCCGGCCCGGGACGGAATACCGCAACCCGTGGAAGCCGACCGTAGGGTGGCCGGAACGGACCCAGGAGGACAGGCATGGCGAGCATCGTGATCGCGCAGACGACCGTGGACGACGAGACGAAGGCGCATGAGATCGCGCGGGCCGCGGTGGAGGCCCGGCTGACGGCCGGTGTGCACATCGACGCGCGGATGACGACGTTCTACTGGTGGAAGGACGCCGTGCAGCACGAGCGGGAGTACCGGATCTCCTTCAAGACGACGGCCGAGAAGGTCGCCGAATTGCAGGCGTGGGTGCATGAGCGGCACCCGTACGAGGTGCCGCAGTGGATCGTGCTCCCGACCGCCGGAACGTCGGAGGAGTACCTGGCCTGGGTGGTGAAGGAAACCACGACCGGGTAGCTCTCGCCCCACCCCCAGGATGGTGGGGGCGAGGAGGTCGGTGAAGGAGGCGGCGAGGAGGGTGGCGATCGCGGAGGGGCCGACCTCCGGGCCGTCGAGGCGTCGATGATGCTCGGGACGGGCAGGTCCCTGGTTCAGTCCGCCGTCGGGCCGTCGACGGGGATTGCCAGTGCGTCGGCGAGGGCGGTGAGGGTCGCCCCCAGGGGGAGCGCGACGCGGGTGGCGGCGTGCCGGTCGCCTCGCGTCGGGTCCCTGTTGACGATCAGTACGGGTTTTCCCGCCTGGGCTGCCTGGCGGACGAACCGGAGGCCGGACATCACCGTCAGCGAGGACCCCAGGACCAGCAGTGAGGTCGCCGCATCGACCAGTTCGCGGCAGCGCTCGACCCGGTTCGGGGGAACGGTTTCGCCGAAGAACACCACGTCGGGTTTGAGGATGCCGTCGCACTCCGAGCAGGGCATGACGGCGAAGTCTCCGACCTGTTCGTCGGTGAGGTCGGCGTCACCGTCCGGATTCAGTTGGGCGGCCACGGGCTCGAAGCCGGCATTGGCCTCTTCCAGCCGCCGGGCGACTTCCCGGCGCGTGCAGGAGGCGCCGCAGGAAAGGCAGACGACCCGGTTCAGACTTCCATGGAGTTCGACCACGTCCTCGCTGCCGGCGGCCTGGTGCAGGCCGTCGACGTTCTGGGTGATCACCGCCGAGAGCAGGCCGTGCCGGCCGAACGCGGTCACGGCCCGGTGCCCGGCGTTGGGCCGGGCGCGGCCGAAGGTGCGCCAGCCCAGGTGGCTGCGTGCCCAGTAGCGGCGCCGGGCGTGGGTGCTCGTGGTGAATTCCTGGTAGGTCATCGGGGTGTGCCGGCGCAGGCTTCCGCCGTCACCCCGGTAGTCGGGGATGCCCGACTCCGTGGAAAGGCCCGCCCCGCTGAGCACCAGCACGCCGCCGGCCCTCAGCGCGTCGGCGACCGGCTCCGGATCCGTGGTGCCGGGCCGCGGGGCGTCGGTGGGGGTCCAGCTCAGAGTGGGGCGCGTACGCATGCAGCCAGCGTACGTAAAGGGCCCGGCCCCGGCACCCGGCACCGGCACCGGCACCGGACCGTGCCCCGTCTGGCCCCCGGCCTGACGGGCTGGAGCCCGACGCACCGCTGAGCCGCGCCACGGTGGGGCTCACGGCGCGCCCCCGGCTGCCGGTGGCGCGAGGCCGGGATCACGGACGCGTCCGCCGCCCGCCGCGCGCCGGACCCGGGTGGGCGGTTTCCGTGTCCTTCAAGGGGTCAGCCGATGCGGACAGTGATCTCGGGGAGGGGTACGTCGGAAAGGTTCAGCTGGAGACCGGCCAGGGTCAGGTAGGTCTGCGAGTCGGTCAAGGCGGAGGTGGTGGACGGCGCCTGCGTCTTCCCGCGCGTGCTCACGATCAGGTACCAGCCCCCGCGCTTGTAGCTGCGGGAGGCGTCGGGCCGGTCGCCGTTCGGGTTCAGCGTCCAGCCCTGGCGCTCCAGGTCGGCGCAGATGGCGTTCATCTCCGACTGTGCGGCGGTCTTCTCGCGGACGGCCGTCCAGCCCGTCCTGTTCGAGTCGGCGCCCGCCGCGCCGATCGGGCGGCCCTGCGCCGGATCCAGGCCCGCCGCGCTGATCGCGGTCCGGATCACCTCGTCCACGGCGTCCCGTGCGAGGGGCGGTGACGTGGGCTCCGGTGTGGGCGCCGCCTCGGATGTGGACGGCGTGGTCGCGGGCGCGCCCAGGTGGATGCGCCCGTCGTCGCCTATCTGGATGTGATCCGGCAGGACCACGGCGGCCAGACTCAAGATCAAGGTCGCGGCCAGCCCGATCCACACCCTCTTCAACAGCGCGTTCAACGCGGAACTCCCCCCGAGTGATCATTCAGAGGGAGTCTCACACATCCTGCCCGGCGCCCGGCAGCCGCCGGACCGGACAGCCCTGCTTGTCCGCCGCGGTGGCGCCGCATTACGGTGCCGGGGTGGACCTCTTCACCCGTTCCTGGACGGCGTTGCGCACGGCGGTCGCCGAGCTCCCGGATCCGGACTTCGCACGGCCGTCGGGCTGCGCCGGCTGGCTCGTACGGGACCTCGTGTGCCACCTGGTCATCGATGCCCAGGACGTCCTGATCACCCTCGCCACCCCCGCCGCGACGGAGCCGACCGTCGATGCGGTGACCTATTGGCACGTCGAGGACCGGCCCCCGACCGGCGAGGACCCGCTCGACGCCCTCACGGTCCGGCTGGCCGCCGCCTACGGGGACCCGCACCTGCTCCGGTTCCATCTCGACGACGTCGGCTCCGCAGTCGGCCGCGCCGCCGAACTCGCCGATCCGGAGGGCAGGGTGGGAACCCGCGGCGAGGTTCTCACCGTGGGCGATTACCTCGGCGCGTACGTCCTGGAGTGGACGCTGCACCACCTCGACCTGGTCGCCCACCTCCCCAATGCGAGGACCCGCCCGCCCGAGGAGAGCCTGGCCCGCTCCCGCGCCATGCTGGAGCGGATCGCCGGGGCGGCGTTCCCCACGTCGTTCACCGACCGGGACGCACTCCTGGTCGGCACCGGCCGTGACGCGCCCACCGACGCGCAGCGCGCCGAACTGGGCGACGCCGGGGTGAGGTTCCCGCTCGTTTTGGGCTGACCCGCCCGCGCCGCTCGTTGGCGCGGACCGCGAGCAACGCCATGCCTTCGCTTGCGGCCCGGTCGGGGAGCGCAAGCAGGGGCCCTGGCGCGGTGCCGGTTCTGCCCGACCGTTCGGGCGAGGTGACCGGAGCCGGAACGGCGGCGGCCCGCGCCGGCATCGCACATCCCACCCCGGCGGGCGACGGCACGGACGCCCACGCAGCCGCCGGGCCACCGCCGCGCATCGGTGTGTGCCGTCCGCCGCTTGCCGCCCCGTTTCCGGGGTAGCCGCGAGAGCGTGAGCTACGTGAACCGGGGCAAGGAGTACAGCCGCGACAGCCGGTACATCACCACCCGCATCACGGCGGACGGGCGCGACGGGTTCCCCGTGGAGGCGGGCCGCTACCGACTGGTGGTCAGCCGTGCCTGTCCGTGGGCGAGCCGGGCGGTGATCGTACGCCGGCTCCTGGGGCTGGAGAACGCCCTCGGCATGGCCGTCGCCGGGCCCGAGCACGACGACCGCAGCTGGTCCTTCCACCTCGACCCGGGCGGCCGTGACCCGGTGTTGGGCATCGAACGGCTGCGCGACGCCTATCTCGCCCGGGATCCCGGCTACGACCGTGGCGTCACGGTGCCGGCGATCGTGGACGTACCGTCGGGCGAGGTGGTGACCAACGATTTCAGCCAGATCACGATCGACATGTCGCTGGAGTGGGGGTCCTACCACCGGGCCCGGGCGCCCGATCTCTACCCGGCCGCTCTGCGGCCGGAGATCGACGCGGTGAACAGCGTGGTCTACGAAGAGGTGAACAACGGCGTCTACCGGGCCGGGTTCGCCGGGTCACAGCAGGCGTACGCGTCGGCCTACGAGCGCCTCTTCGAGCGGCTGGACTGGCTCTCGCAGCGACTTGAGGCATCCCGGTACCTCGTCGGCGACACGATCACGGAAGCCGACGTGCGCCTGTTCACGACCCTCGTCCGCTTCGACGCCGTCTACCACGGCCACTTCAAGTGCAACCGGCACAAGCTGAGCGAGATGCCCGTCTTGTGGGCGTACGCGCGGGACCTGTTCCAGACACCCGGCTTCGGCGACACCGTCGACTTCGACCACATCAAGCGCCACTACTACCTGGTGCACGACGACATCAACCCCACCGGCATCGTGCCGGGGGGCCCGGACCTGTCGGGTTGGCTGGAGCCGCACCGGCGCTCGGCGCTCGGCGGTCGGCCGTTCGGTGACGGCACTCCGCCTGGGCCGGTGGCTCCCGGCGAGGAGGTGCCGGCGGGCCACACCGCGGCAGCCGGCTCTCGGCGACAGAACCACTCCGCTGGTCCCTGGCCGACGACGACCGTGAGCGCGTAGCGCTCCTGGGCCCTTGGCGAAAACTGGCAGTGCCGTGCACGAGCGCTATGGTGCGGGGTCGTGGACCCTACTGATCTTGAGCACCGGGCCCGGACGCGGTCCGGCTGCATTCCCCCCGAGCTGGCGACGCGGCTGCTCGAACGCGGCCACGGCGACGTGGTGGAGCTGCAGGCGGGACGCGGGGAGTGGTTCTGCGCCCTGGCGTGGGCGCGGTGGCTGGGTGAGCAGGGCCGGCAGGCGGACGCGTGGGAGGTACTCACCCCGTACCTGGCGACCGGCTGGTGGACGGCCGTCGCGGCCGCGGCGGAGTTGCTGGAAGGCTGGGGCCGCGTCGACGAAGCGATCGAGATCACGCGGGTCCGCATGAAGGCCGGACACCCGCTGGCACTGGAGTCCTACACGCGCCTACTTGCCCGCCGTGGCCGAGCCGAGGAGGCGTTCACCCTGCTGCGCCCGCACATCGGTGAGCTCTCCTTCGCCGTGGCGCTCGTCGACGTCGCGGGCGCCGCCGGACGTGACGAGGAAGCCGCAGCTCTGCTCGCCGCCCGGACCGAACACCGGTGTTCCGACTTCCCGTGGTGCTGCCGAGGCATCGATCGCGACACGGCGATCGGGCTGCTCGCCACGATCCGCGAACGCCAGGGTCGCACCGACGAGGCGATCACCCTGCTGCGCACCAGTGGCCCCACTCGACTCCATAACCGAGAGCAACTGGCCGCGCTGCTGGCCCGGCACGGCCGGCTCGACGAGCTGCGGACCGCTGCGGCGAGTGATGACTCGGGGTGCGCCGTGCAACGGCTCGCGAGGTTGCTGGAGGAGCGCGGCGACGTGGAAGGGGCGATCGCAACATACCGGCGGGTCGAGGGACCCGTGCCCCGCGACCCCCACTCGGCTTTCGAGCTCGCGCAGCTCTTGGCCCGGCACGGCCGGGGGAACGAAGCGATCGAGGTGATGCGCGTCCACGCCGCCACCCGCAACGACGACGACCTGGTGCTGCATGCCCTGTCCGCACTGTGCCTCGACCAAGGCCGCCCAGAGGTGGGCCTGGCGCACCTCGACGCCCTCGCTGCCGGCTGCGGACGCGAGGAGGAATGGGACCTGTTCCGGATACGGCTGCCGCTGATCGCCGCCCGCGATGGCGTCGACGAAGCGGTCGCGCAGGCCCGCTCCCACCCCGAGGGCGCCAAATGGTACGCGGCGCCGCACATCGCCGAGCTGCTCGCCGGCGCCGGACGCACCGAGGAGGCCGTCGCGGCCCTGGAACAGCACGCCTCCGCGAACCGCCACGGCCTGGCCGCCTACCTCATCGACCTCGGCCGCATCGAGGACGCACTGGCCGTTCTCCATCGTCCCGCCCCCCGACCGCCCGAGCTGTGGGACGGCGCCCGGCACGACGATCGCCTGCGCTGAGGGGATCGTCGCCGTAATGGCGGTGACGGTGCTGGAACCAGCGATATGTGCATCGACTTCTGCGTGATCAACCCGAATTGCGGAGAGCCTCCCACGGGTATCCACTGGATGTAGGCGTGCTCCGGCCGCCCACGAAAGTGACACACTCTCTTTCGCGACGGGGGATGACGGGAACGGCGCCTGCACGGAAGTCTGCCCGTCGGTCACGTCGGAAACGCTGCCGACCCGCAGATGGTACGTCGCCCATTTTTCCGAGAGGGCCTGCTTTTCATTCGGCATGAGCCCTGGCCCGGCGGCGCCCCGGCCGGATCGGCCCCTTACCGCGGGCGCTTGATCACGAAGGGTTAAATGGCCAGAATCCCGGTCGGATCCCAACCGGCGGGTAGGGCATTCGAGCCCCACAGCAATCGCGTCTACGTCGCCAACAGCGGCGACGGCACCGTATCGGCGATCGACCTTGCCGCCCCCTGAGGGTTGCCCCGTAACTGATCTTTGGCAGCACGAGAGTGGCCGGCCGGGATCGCGTCTCAGGGTCCCTTTGGGGAAGCACTGACCTCGGTTCACCCCTGCGACCGCACGACACAGCAACGGGTGGCAGGTGGCTCCTCCCGACAACGTGCGGACCTACCGGCCCGGGGAGAGGAGCAGGGCCCCTGCTAGTGTGCGCCGATGCCGACGATCAAACAGTTCCAAGTGACCTTCGACTGCGCGGATCCAGCGAGCCTCGCCGCCTTCTGGTGCGAGGTGCTGGGGTACGTCGTACCGGCGGTCCCGGAGGGCTTTGCCACGTGGGGGGAGTACCACCGCTCGCTGCCGCCCGAGGACGAGATCTACTTCGCGTGCACTGATCCCTCGGGTGTGGCCCCGCGCCTGCTCTTCCAGCGAGTTCCCGAAGGCAAGGTCGTCAAGAACCGGGTGCATCTCTGTGTGCGGGCCGGCGCCGGGCTCGTGGGTGACGAGCGCCTGGCCACTCTCGAGGCCGAATGCGGACGGCTGATGGCGCTCGGCGCGAAGCACGTGCTGACGCAGCGCGCCGATGGCGTCAACGAGTCGTGCATCACGATGCAGGACATCGAGGGCAACGAGTTCTGCCTCGCCTGATTCTCCTCCGAGACTGCGAGGTGGGGAGCCGTCTCCCGGGGACCGCTCAGGTCCCGCATGCGGCGGGAGTCATCCCATGAGAACGAGGTGGTGTAGGCGGGCAACGCCGTGCATCGCGTGGCGCACGCTGTCGCCTCTCAGGCGGCAGTCGCGCAGGATCTTCCAGGTCTTCATCCGGGCGAAGGCGTGCTCGACGCGGGCGCGAACGAGTCGCGGCTGCTGCGTGGCCGACGTCCTCGCGCAGGGCGGCGACGCGTTCAGGAGGGCTGGTTGAAGCCGTCGTTGACGGCGTCCCAGCGTTCCTGGCTCCGGGCCCACTGCGCACCCTCGTATCCGTTCCACGCTTCGGCCTGCGCGGTGTTGACGAAGTGGCCCATGGGTGGACACATCCCCGCCTGCGCGGAAGCGGATGGTCATGGGTGAGGCCCAGAAGCACTTGAAAGGGAAGAAGGCCGGCCCCCCGGGTGCG